>JAFMBQ010000001.1 GCA_017858365.1 Algoriphagus sp.
CGTCTTATAAGCCTCGATGATGATTTCGGGGCGTGTGGACTGTACTGTCACTTCCTTAAGGCCTGTCATTTCATCTTCAATGGATATTATGCCCATTTCCTTAATCAACCCAGAGGTCAATTCAAAAGCATCAGATTCAAAGGGCTTAAAGCCAATGGAGGAAATCACGAGCTTGACCTCACCAGTTTTTACCGTTTCGATCAGGAATTCTCCGAATTCGTTGGATACTGCGCCATCCACTAATCCTCCTCCGGATATACCGATCAAAGCCACATTGGCATAAGGCACTGCCTCACCTTTTTGATCCAGTATTTTGCCAGAGATTTTGCTGACTTCCTTTGCAGCTAGCGAACTTATCCCCAAAAGGTAGAATAAGATGGTAAAAAAGATAATGTTAGTAGTTTTCATTTCAATGCTGGTTGGTTTTGTTTTCGTACCACCTTATGAAAAGAAAATGCCAAGGCTTAAAATCAGCTAAAAATCGCTAAAAAGGAAGATTTATCTAATTATTTCCAAAACCGCTGTTCCGGAACCGTACACTTTTTGCGTACGGTTTTAGCACAAAAAAATCCCCAAACTTTTCGGATTGGGGATTCTAATTCAATGAATTTCCTTATTAGGAAGAGATTACTTCGCTGCTGCGTAGTTTTTACTTACTTCTTCCCAGTTGATCACATTCCAAAATGCAGAAATGTAATCTGGTCGTCTGTTTTGATAATTTAAGTAATAGGCGTGCTCCCATACATCCAATCCCATGATTGGAGTTCCAGGGCATTCTGAGATATCCATCAAAGGATTATCTTGATTAGGAGAAGAGCAAACGCAAAGTTCCTTTTTAGTATCTATACACAACCAAGCCCAGCCTGAACCAAATCGGGTAGCAGCTGCCTTGTTAAATGTCTCTTTAAGAGCATCAAAAGAACCAAACTTTGCGTCGATTGCAGCAGCAAGTTCCCCTGTCGGAGCTCCTCCGCCATTAGGTGATAAGATGGTCCAAAAGAGGCTGTGATTGTAATGTCCACCTCCATTGTTCCGAACTGCGGTATTTGAGCCGGCTATTTTTAAAAGTTCTTCAAGAGATTTACCTTCCAGATTAGTACCTGCGATGGCATTGTTCAAGTTGGTCACATAACCATTATGGTGCTTCCCGTGATGAATCTCCATCGTTCTTGCGTCGATATTTGGTTCCAAGGCATTAGTTGCATAAGGAAGAGCAGGTAGTTCAAAAGCCATTTTCTTAAAATTTAAAGGTTATAAAATGAGTTAAAATGATTCAAATAATCTGCCTTTAAAACCCATCATTTCGCAAAAAAGTTCTGTAAAATTGAATTTTCGTTTAATTTCTAAGTTTTTTGAAAAAGGAATTCAAGAGCAGTTCTGCTTCTATGGCAAGCGTTCCTGCGAAAATTTTCGTCTTTGGATGAAGTATTTGAGATTCATTTTTCATAAATCCTCTTTTTAGATCTGCAGCAGCAAAGTGAACCTCTCCAATTTGAGACCAAAAAAGTGCACCCCCACACATCATGCAAGGCTCCAAAGTGACATAAAGCCTACAGTCGATCAGATACTTTGCTCCCAAGTAATTCGCCGCCGAGGTGATTGCAAGCATTTCTGCATGCGCGGTGACATCATTCAACTTTTCAGTTTGATTATACCCTTTAGCTATAACGCTATTCTTAGATACGATTACCGCTCCAACTGGAACTTCACCTTCTTCGAAAGCATATTGAGCCTGCTTCAAGGCCTCATTCATGAAATATTCGTGGCTAAAGAGCTCCAAAGTTAAAAGTTTAGCATGGCAAGAATTTCGTTTCTCACGCCTTCATTGATGACCACAGCAAGGATCAAAGAAACTACAAGTCCTATGAATGCCTTTACTACATCATTCTTAGCCAGTCGGTAAGCTCGAGTCACCAGCTCTTTTCGCTTTCTTTCCTTTCCTATTTTCCCTAAAGCAATAGCCAACTCTCGGCCGCCGAGCAAGCCAATAAAGACCCAGGTCGTGCTCATCGGTACATTGCTGTAGATCTTAAAATAGAACAGTATAATAGCATAGACAAAGTCAACAATCGTCGCTGCTCGAACATCAGTTACATTGGACTTCTCATTTACTATGGCTTGGATTTTATCTCCTTTCAGGTAAAAAAGGAAACCGATACCTATAAACACAAAGCCAGCATAAGCGATGAATTCCGCTACGGACAACTGTCTAGGGAGGAATACTGCAATATTAGCAGCGTCCTGCATGATCCAGACTGCCCAGAGTGTACCTGAAGTGATCCACTGAAGGACTGTCCAATAAGGCTTTGCTTCTCCTTTGAGGTAATCTTTGACCAATCGCTCGATCGCGTACCAGACGATTATCGCCACAAAAAAAGCTAAGAGGTAACCCAAAAAGCTTTTTTTCATTACTTCAATAATTGTCCCTGCTTTATAGGTAAAGACGTTCAAGAGCAAAAATGTCGTTGACACCGGCATCCTAAGCCTGGTCATGATCAAGAGCACAATCGGTGCTGCAAGTTGAAGAAACACGAAACTCTCAGGGGCCTTTTCTAATCCTGGGACGCTCAATCGTTCATAGCTTACGTCACCATTAAAGGTAAACCAACTATAAGTGACCGTTCCTACAAAAATCAACCCCATAAATAACCACAGCCAATACCATTTTCTGTCTTGATTGGAAGCGATGAAGGTGCCTATGGTCTGAATACTATCATTAGCAATGGCGGAATACGCAGCCAATGCAAATCCAAACCACATCGCAGCATAGGTGAAAGGAGTAATCAAGCCTGCGATCGAGACTAGGATACAAATCACTATCAGGAATGGCTTCTCTTTCTTAGTGAAATCAAAAAGTGAATAAGCACTTTTTGATAACTTATCCTGATTAATATTTTGGTCTATTGTTTTTTTTGCCATTAGGCAAGTGTTGTTTGGAACCCTAAAATTAGAAAAGATAATTCGGCCTTCATATTAACAAATTGTTAAGGAGCCCCTAATTACAGAGTTTTGAAGTTTAGGAACTTGTTTTCCGAAAAATAATTTCAACTTTTACTACTCAATTTATTCAAACTAATAAGAAATCACTGACAACAGATTTCCAAGAAGCCTTCCTAATCACCTCATATTAACAGAATGGCTTTTTTTGAATTACGATGGAACCGTTAGAATCGCAAAAAAAGAAAACAAGTAAATTCAGAAGCTATTTCATCATGCTTCTAGCTTTGCTATTATTTATTTTTGCTATTGACTTGCTCACGGTAGCCATGAGCCAACTCAATAATAGCGTAGCTGAAGATATTCTGCTCGCTACCCGTAATCCCTTCGTCAGCTTATTTATTGGTTTATTGATGACTGCCTTGATCCAAAGCAGCTCCACCGTAACCGCAAGTATCGTAGCAGTAGTAGCTGCAGGAAACCTCTCATTGGAACAAGCTGTCCCCATGGTAATGGGTGCAAATATCGGTACTACCCTGACTTCTACGCTGGTTTCACTCTCCTACATTATGGATCGGAAGCAATTCAAGCGAGCCCTCTCTGCTGGAATTTTGCATGATATTTTCAATATTTTCACGGTATTGATTCTCCTTCCTTTAGAGATTTCGTTCGGATTCTTATCGAAAATGGCCATGTCCATTGCCCACCTCTTTGCTCCTGATGAAGGCTACTCTGGACCACTTGTATACAACAAGGTCTTCACCCGAACTCTTACAGATTTAATTACCGAAACAATCAATATTCCATTCTTTACAATGCTTCTGGCAATTTTTATGGTTTTTGGAGCTATCAAATTACTCTCCACCTCAGTCTATAAAGCATTTGTTGTTGATTCGTTTAATGAGATCCGAGATTTTGTTTTCAAAAATCCTTACATGGCATTGATCTACGGGACATTTTTTACTGCGGCAGTGCAGTCTAGTACAGTAACGACCTCGCTGGTGGTGCCTTTAGTGGCCAATAAAAAAGTGTCGCTCCCAAAATCCTTCCCTTTCATCATTGGCGCAAATATCGGAACTACGATTACTGCTGCCATTGCTGCAATCTATAAAACAGAAGCCGCCATCGCGCTGGCATTGGTTCATTTTCTATTTAACCTATTTGGTGCACTGATATTTATGCCTTTTCCTTTGGTGAGAAATATTCCTGTGAAACTTGCTATTTGGATGGGTAAAAAATCTGTTGAGAGTAGGTTTATAGGATTCGCTTATATCCTGCTTACCTTTTTTATTATTCCTTTCTTATTGATTTATTTCAGCAAGGACTAAGCAGTTTTGGATCTCCAATTTTTAAGTTGCAGGAAAGCTGAAGCAGTACAAACCCGATCCGCACCAGCTTTGATCAATAACAGGCTTTCTTCTAAATCGGCTGATCCTGCAGCGATCAAGCCCACATTAGATGAAAGAACTGATCTCATTTGTATAAGTTGATGGGCGTTGGTTTTTTGAGAATAGATTCCAGTAGTTGTCTTGATAAAATCCGCACCGGCATCTTGACAGATCAAACAAGCCTCTTGTAGTTGTTGATCCGCTAAGAAAGCAGCTTCAATCGTTACTTTCAATAGTTTTCCTTCTTCGTGACAAATTTTTGAAAGCTGAGCAATTACGATTTTCGCCCAATTCATTCCGCTGTGAAAGGCAGTTTGCGACCAGACCAAGTCTATCTCATCAGCTCCTTGACGAATTGCCTCTTTGGCTTCAAAGGCTTTTGTGGCCGTATCCTGAAAACCGAAAGGATAGCCTACACAAGCGGAAACTTGTACGCCACTTTCTTGTAATTCCCGAGCTACTTTTTTCACCCAGAAAGAGGGAATCAGACAGGAAATCACAAGATTTTGAATTGCTTCCTGAATAAATATTTCCACCTCATTCCCATTCATTCGTGGATGAAGAAGTTCCGCCTCAAGAAATCGATTGAGGTTAATCATCACCTCCAACAAAATCCGACAGATACATGAACTCCAAGGTTAAATCCCCATCTCTTGCGATAGTCGCACGCTCAAGCATAGCTGAACTTTCCTTCAATAATTCAGGGATAATCCACTTGCTTAATTGAAGCCCGAACTCACGACTTGCCTCTCGAGGAAGCTCACAGGGCAAGTTATCGATGGCCATTACTGAAATACTTGTTTGGCTTCCAAAAGCCGGAATGGCAGTTCCCGTTTGGCGATCGATATCAAAAACAGGGTCAACAATCGTAGAAGACTTGATTGTCGTAGGTACAGATCCATTGACATCACAGGAAATATCAGCGATAACAGAGATCTGAAAATCATCACTGGCGATATCAGATAGCTCAAACAATCGAGGTGCTTCAGGATCCCAATAAGCCGCGGCGATCAGAATCTCGGCAACTTCCGTGAACTTTTGAAAATGACTCTCATAGCGTTCTGGATAATCATAGAACTCCCGACGATCATATCCCCCATCGGATTTTCTACGATTGTAATCCTCTGTTTTCAACATCACAAAAACAGGCTCCTCATAATAATGGAACAAAAACTCTTCGATGGAGACTTGCTTGATTTGAAGCTTTTCCAAGACTTCTGCTGCCCCTTTAGCAACTCTTCCCGTTCCGGTGATGGCTATTTTTATCGGGGGCAATTGTACTTTGGTTAGCTCCTGGTCCAACTCTTCCAAATCATAGCATTCATGAGCGCGCCTCAACTCAAAGAGTGCAGTCTTTTTACCATAGGTCCAAAAAGCATTATAAGAACCTACAATTCCTGCCCAACGTCCAAAGGCAACTACTCGGTTTCCGAATTCGTCCTTGAGCACTTCATAATCAATCAGTCGGATATTTTTCTCCAAAACAGCCTGAAGTAATTTTCGATTATAGGGCTGTTTTTTCATCGTATGAGAAAAGAAAAAATAAGTCTTTTCAGGAATTAGCTGATCGATCCGAACTTCTTTCACGCCGAAAAGAACATCACAGGTCGAAACATCCTCCACAACGGCTATTCCCTCATCTAAATACTCTTGATCCACAATCGTTCTGACTTCACTAGATTGCACCTCAAAGCTAATCTGATCTCCATAAATGGCCAAAATTTCTTTGAGCTGGGATGGAGTAAAAGCTACTCGCTTGTCTGGAGGATTTTTTCCTTCGCGTATTATTCCGATTTTCATAAGTTGAATGTCAATGGATCAAAACTAAACCAATGGATTATTTACTTCTAGCCCTGAGTTGGGGTCTATTTTACACACTCCATTCCAGCTTCGCTGGATCGAAGTTAAAAAGATTTTTTCGGGGAAAAATTGGAATGACGATTAAATGGTATCGCCTTAGTTATTCCATTATCTCAAGCCTTTTCTTCCTGGGAATCCTCTTTCAATCTGCCTTGATTCCGACTTACCAAATCCTTTCCAAAGGCTCAATCACTGAATACTTAGCCTATGTATTTGCTGGATTCGGAACGATAATTATGGTAAAATCTACCAAACAAATTTCTCTTTCTAGATTTCTTGGACTCTCTTCCAAATCAGATCAAATCGATGAATTGGTGGTTTCTGGATTATATTCCAAGATAAGACATCCACTATACGCAGGTTTAGTGCTGATCTTTATCGGTTACTTTTTGTTTGCAGGAACAGCTGCTGCGGCGGTACATTTGATCTGCTTGGCTCTCTATATTCCGATAGGAATCTATTTTGAAGAAAAAAACCTGATTGCCTCCTATGGTCAGTCTTATAGGGACTATCAAGAAAAAGTCCCACCATTCTTCCCATGGATCTAAAAAAAGAGGGCCGAAGCCCTCTTGATCAATCTATTCCTTTGAATTCCACATCAAAAATCAAAACTGAGTTTGGTGGAATTTTAGAGTTGTTTGTTGCTGCACTATAGCCGTAAGGAGAGGGGATGATTAATTTAGCTTTAGATCCTGGTCTCAATCTTCTAAAACCAATATCCCACCCCGTAATTACACCTCCAGTACCAACCACGAAGCTAAAGATCGAATAGTCTCTGCCTTCCACATAAATATTGTTGTCTCTGGCGACATCTTCAAAGCTAGTATCGAAAATAGAACCATCACTCATCAATGAGCCAGTATAGTCCGTATAAACAACAGTTCCCCCTGTAGGCCTTGTTCCACTACCCTCTTCTTGTACAATCACCACTACTCCACTTGGATCATGAATTCGATAGAGGCTATCAATTTCTGTGGAGGCTAAATAGGTATCAATCAGTTTCCGATCGATCTCCAAATTAGCAGCTGCATCGTAGGTAGGACCTGCTGCGAACGGATTACTCGGTTGGCAACTCGCCAGCCCTAGCAGGAGCACAGAAAGAAGGATGAGATAGCTTTTTTGTTTCATTAGGAATTTGGTCCAGCTTTAACTTCAATCAAATTTACTTCAAAGATTAGCGGTGCATTTAAGGGTATTCCGGCTGGAGGGTTATTTGCATAGCCCTGTTCCGAAGGCAAAAGAATCGTAGCTTTATCTCCTCGCTCCAACTGAATTAATCCAAATTCAAATCCTGGAATTACAACCGGTCGAAAAGTTCCGACACTAGTAGGAAACCTCAATGGTACATACCTGCGCTGAGAATTGAAAATATTATTTGCCTTGGCAATAGCCTCAATAGAGCTATCAAATACCACGTCATTTAATAGTTTCCCGGTATAATCAGTGGAGATGGTATCACCTCTAGTTATTTTAATTCCGCTATTTGATACTTCTTGCCAAATTATAGAAACACCAGTCAAAGGGTCTTTAAATTCTTTCACATTGACCATATCGCTTTTTTCGATGTATTCTGCTATCGCTTTTAAGTCTTTCTCAAATAGCGCATCAACAGTTTGGCCTTTGTCAATGCATGAAAAAGAAAGAATTGAAATAAGGAAAAGAAAAAGAATATTCGCTGGTTTGATTTTCATACTTGGTTTTTTGGTAAGCTTATTTTTGAACGTCTGTCACTTCTACGTCAAATACTAAAATTGAGTTCGGTCCGATCATTCCTCCGGCTCCTGCTTCTCCATAGCCCAAGGGAGATGGAATTAGGAATTTAGCTTTTGAACCATTCTTCAATAACATCAAGCCTTCGTCCCAACCTGGGATTACTTGACCCATTCCTACATTCACAGGAAGTGGACCATACTCTCTGCCTTCGTTGAACATGTTATTAGCTTTTGCAATCTCAGGGTATGAAGTATCGAAAAGCGTTCCGTCTAGCAAGTAACCTGCGTAGTTGACATACATCGTAGTACCTGGAGTTGTTGCTTCACCTGTTCCTTCAGTCTCTATCGCATAATATAAACCGTTAGCAGTCTTCTGCACAGTCAAGCCTTTCTCAGCTGCGTAAGCTTCAATTATTCCTGCCTCTTGAGCAAGCATTTCTACCGCTCGTTCGGATTTTTTCGAGTCTTCAGCAGACATCATTTTCTCAAAATAGGCCTGAATAGCCGTCTCGTCCATTACCTCAAATGCACCAAGATTCACTTTTACAGTTTCGTCTTCTTTCAAGAAAGGGGGCACGTTCTGTCCAAAGATTGTTTTCGCAGTAGATTGGAAAACGATGCTATCTCCTTTTCTTAGGTGAAGGAAAATCTCATCCATTCCGTTAGTTGCTGGCATAGAATCATTGGCCATTAAGTAACCTGGCATCGGCTGACCTGCAGTAGTATAGATTACTGAGTCAGATCCATTCGTGATTTGAAGGTTGTAAAGCAAAAAATGTCCGTTTGGTGCTTTTTCGGATCCTTCTTTGATATACGTATATTCTATTCCATCTTTCTCCGTCACTTTGGTTTTTTGACAGGAAGACATAGTTGTCGCTCCTAATAGGACAACAACAAGTGCCAACAGGCTTTTTTTGTTTTTCATAAATGATATGTGATTGTTCAAGGTAATTCTAAGGAAAGGGATTTAGACAGAGACAGGTTTTGGATGATATAGTTCCTCCTGATGCTCCTCAATAAGTGACTCAAATAATTGTACAGTTTCTTTCAGACCAAGTTCAGATTTTCCTCCGGCAGCATTTTTATGACCTCCACCATTGAAATATGCAGCAGCAAATTTATTCACGGCTACATCTGTACATGATCGAAAGGAAATCTTGATGCCATCTTCGCGCTCGGAGAACAAAGCGGCTACCTTAATTCCCTCCAAAGATAAAGCATAATTGACCAAACCTTCGGTGTCTCCAGTCTGGCTTTGATATTTTTTAAGATCTTTTTTGCTGATAGCAAAATAGGCTAAATGCAAGTCTTCCCGTACTACAAGTCGACGAGAGATCGCAAAACCAATAAATTTCAGTCTGTTTACAGAGTTTGAATCATAGATCCAGTTAGCAATCTGTGAGGTATCTGCTCCTAGTTCCAATAGTTCTGCAACTACAAGGTGCACGTTTTTGGTCGTATTGGGATGACGGAAGCCTCCGGTATCTGTCATAATACCTGCGTAGAGGCACTCAGCGATCCCTTTATCAATTAAGTCTTTATCTCCCAAATCCACAATCATTTCATAGACCAGCTCACAGGTAGCCGCAGCTTTGGTACTCCAGATTCTGAAATCTGCAAAATCCTCGGGATCTTGGTGATGATCAATATTCACCACGAAAGCATCAGATGCTCTAATCAGCTCTCCCAATTCATTGACGCGATTCAAAACCGAGAAATCAAGGCAAAAGATAACCTCTGCCTCTTCCAATTTTTTCTTGACTTGATCGACCTGATCTGGATGGCTGAAATCAAGTACAGATTCATTTCCTTCCATCCAGTTTAGAAAACTTGGATAGTCTGAAGGAGTGACCACGCATACATCATGGCCTTTCTTGATGAGGTAATTAGCCAATCCAAGGGATGAACCCAACGCATCTGCATCCGGTTTCACATGGGTGGTGATAAATATTTTCTTGGGGGAGGATATCTCTTTTGCAAATAAGGCTAAAGCTTCCTTCATAGATATTTAAGTGGCACTTTGGCTTTTGTGGGATGCAAAGGTCATTATTTTTTTGACAAATCCCAAGTAAGCCATTTGCTTGAAAATTAAGTAGCTAAGGTATAAATCTCGAAGTTTTTCGGAGAATGGCTTTTATTCCACTATTTTTGCCTCCGATTTAAACCAATGAAAATATAAAACCCATGGCAACAAACAGAACATTTACCATGATTAAGCCAGATGCTTTCAAAGCTGGCAACTCTGGCGCTATTTTGAAAATGATCGAAGCTGCTGGTTTCAGAATAGTAGCTATGAAAGCTACTCATTTGACTCCTGCACAAGCTGGTAAATTTTACGAAGTGCACAGCGAAAGACCTTTTTACACTGATCTTTGCGCATACATGTCCTCTGGACCAATCATCGCAGTAATTCTTGAGAAAGACAATGCAGTGGAAGATTTCAGAACTTTGATCGGTGCAACTAATCCTGCAAATGCAGCAGAAGGCACTATCAGAAAAATATTTGCAACCTCTATCGAAGCTAACGCGGTTCACGGATCAGATTCTGACGAAAACGCAGCTATTGAAGGAGCATTCTATTTTGCGCAGACAGAGCACGTACTTTAATAGCAAAATTGCTAAAAGTATAAAAGCACTCCAAACGGGGTGCTTTTTTTGATTTTGGTCAATGGAAAGATAAGCCAGACCGCCTTTTATAAAGAGCTCTCCTAGCAGGGAAGAAATAAATACGAAGATCTGGTTACATAGAATTAGAAAAATGGAAAAACTCCTCCATTTTCTGAATACTTCATTCTTTAACTCTAAAAAGCCATTGCGTTCATTGCTGACAAAAAACTTTCATGAAAATCAGCCCCCAATCGCTATCATACTTCGATTCTGACTATGAAGCTCCGGATCCGAAAGCTTTTCCAGATTATCCATCCCGGCTCGAACCGCTTTTTTGTGGTAGATGGATTCTAAAATCAACTCCTCCACATTTCCTCCTTCACGCATCACTTTTAGCAAGTCTGTCTCTCGATTGGAAAACAGACAATTTTTTATACGGCCATTGGCTGTAAGTCGAATTCGGTTACAAGTCCCGCAGAAAGGATTCGTCACCGAGCTGATGATCCCAAATTCCCCTTGAAAACCTTCAATCTTGAATTTTCTCGCGGTTAGATTTTTTTCATCCGGCAGTGAAACCAAGTTGGCTTTGCCAAACTCCAACTCAACTTGAGACAATATTTCTGCCTCAGAAACCAGCTTTGATTTATTCCATTTATTTCCATCAAAAGGCATAAACTCAATAAACCGAACGGAGATGGGCAAGTCTTTCGTCAATCGGATAAAGTCTACAATCTCATCGTCATTTTCACCCTTCATCAAGACACAGTTTATTTTCAGCTGGAATTGCTCGGCAATGGCCAAATGGAAATTCTCCATCGTTTTCTGAAAACCGGTACGACGGGTCATTTCCAAGAATCTGCTTTCCTTCAAGGTATCCAAACTGAAATTCAGGTGCTTGATCCCGAGACCTTGCAAGAGCTCAATATTTCGATCGAGTAGCATCCCGTTAGTGGTTATGGATATTTCTACAGGAAAAGCGGCTAGCAGTCGGGCGATATCAGCAAAGTCTTTCCGAAGCAAAGGTTCTCCTCCGGTTAATCGAATCTTTTTCACGCCAAATCCCACAAAAATCTCTGCGAATTTTCCGATCTCTTCCGCTGTCATCAATTCTTTTTGCGGTGAAAGTGGAATTCCATGCTCCGGCATGCAATAGGTGCATCTTAGATTACACTTCTCAATCAAGGAGATCCGGAGGTAGTCATGCTTCCTGCCAAATTGATCGATTAATTCTTTACGCTGATCAGTCATTTGCAGAGTGGGTTGTTCCCTTTAAAACTTTGAATACGTGGAGCAAATGCGGGAAAACAGCATCCATGGATTCCGAAGCTCCTTTTGTTGATCCAGGCAGAGCCAAAATCAGGCAATTCCCGATCGTTCCCACCACCGATCTGGATAGCATGGCATAGGGCATGATTTGCTGTCCGTAGCTGCGGATGGCCTCTTCGATTCCCGGAATCCGACGCTCCAAAATAGGTTCCAAGGCTTCCGGCGTCACGTCTCTCGGCGAAAGTCCAGTTCCTCCAGTAAAAATCAGCAGTTGAACTTGATCACAGAGATCAAGTGCCACTGTTCTTATTTTGTCAATTTCATCCGGAACACTCGTATAGTTTTTAATTTCTACGCCTTGAGATTTTAGCTTTTCAATGATTGCTTTTCCAGCCCCATCTTCATTCTCTCCAGCCGAAATCGAGTCTGAACAGACAATTACTCCTGCCGTAATGGTACTTGGATCTTGTCTTTTGAAACTGCTTTTTCCTCCTGTTTTCTCCACCAAACCCACTTCGCGAATCACGATTCCTTTATCAATCGGCTTCAGCATATCATAAATCGTCAGTGCAATCACAGATGCACCATGCATGGCTTCAACCTCCACGCCTGTTTTATAGATCGTCTTTACAGTAATGAAAATATGAATTTCCAGTCCATCGATCTGATACTCCACCCCAGTGTATTCGATAGGAAGTGGATGGCAGTCAGGTATAGTCAGATGCGTATTTTTCACTGCAAATAGCCCGGCAACCTTAGCCATCTCAAAAACATTTCCTTTGGGTACACGATTTTCTGTGACTGCCAAAATAGTCTCTGGACTGCTCACCTGTACGATAGCCTTTGCGGTAGCTACTCGTAGCGTGGTGATTTTATGAGTGATGTCAATCATTTTTTTAGCTATTTACTTTCCATTGGAAATCTTCATTCTCAAAAATCTCCTTGCCGAAGATTGGCACCTGCTCTTTCACTTGATTGACTAGGTACTCGGTGGCTTCATAAACTTGTTTCCGCCGCTTTGAAGAGACAAAAACAAAAAAGCATATTTCCCCAACGGCTACTTTGCCAAGGCTATGATAAATATGTAAGCAAGTCAGGTCATATCTTTCAAACGCAGCTTCACGAATCTCATGTAGTTTTTCATTGGCCATCTCCTCGTAAGCGGTATAGTCGATAGCCACTACTTTTTGCCCATCGATTTCATCCGCCCGGACTTGGCCCAAAAATATATTGTGCGCGCCAATGCTATGCTTACCCTGATGTTTGGCGATTGATTCTGCAATGAAATTGGAGGAAATTGCTCCTTCAAGAAATGTCTTTTTCATCTGTTTAGTATTTTTTTTTATTGGTCAGATGGAATCTCGTTGTGGTTATAATCATTTTCCTGTGTGCGACTTGTGTCTTGCTCGATTTCATAAATCAATTTTTCTGCTAATTCTTTTGCTCCGCCTTTGATTACTTTGATTCTGCGAAAACCTAGTCCATTTAATAGTTCTGCGGCCTGAGCACTTCGAGCTCCACTTTGACAAAAGATTACCAATTCTCGTTCAAGGTCTAGATTTTGCCAGCGATCCGCAAGCTCAGCGAGCGGAATTTGAACATATCGTTTATGACTGACTTCAGGAAGTTCACCAAAAGACCGCACGTCCAAGAGGATTGCTTGAGACTGAATGGCATCTGCTATTGAAATCAGCTCCGTTCTAAAGCTCTTTTCTATTGAGGGGCTTTCCTTTTTTTTCTCAATCTCAAAAATATCCTGACTGTTGGTAAGGAGGTTATAAATCAGCAACTTTCCGGATAAGGACGTTCCAAAACCAGCAATAATTTTTAACGCTTCATTGGCTTGAAGCATTCCGATCAAACCAACCGTCGGCCCTAAGACTCCAGCTTCGGAGCAAGATATAGCGGATCGGCTTTGGGTAGGAAATAAATCACGATAGGAAGGGCCATTGTTGAAATTGAAAACAGAAACCTGACCTTCAAACTGATGAATAGAACCATAAACCCATGGAATTCCAGCAGCAAGGCAGGCCTCATCGATCAAATATCGCGTAGGAATATCATCCGTTGCATCTATTAGCAGATCAAAATTTTGGATGATTTCACAAGCATTGGTTTCATTTAAAAAGCTAGTGTAACTCACAAGGCTCAGTTCCGAATACCTACTTTGGAGATAAGCAGATGCAACTTCAGCCTTTAGGCTTCCGATTTGAGATTCAGAATAGATCACCTGTCGGGGAAGGTTGGATGCTTCGATCAGATCCCCGTCGATGATTCCCAGCTTACCCACTCCGGCAGCAGCCAAATACGGAAGTAGTGCGGATCCTAAGCCTCCTGCACCCACGACGAGGATTTTGGAATCCCTCAGCTTTTGCTGTGCGGCCTCTCCCCACTGTGGCAATATGGTTTGTCTGCTATAATCCATTTATCCTCCTGCAAATGCAGGTAAAAAAGCGATTTCATCAGAATCCTTCACCTTGAAGGCACTCAAGTCTGAGATGATTTTTCGGTTTACTGCGATCTGAAAGTCATGTGCTTCCAGCGAGTGCTTTTCCTTCAGTTGGGCTACAAGCACTTCCAAATTCTCTGAATCAAAGCTTATTTCTTCTTCCGCTTGATTTACAGTCTCTGCTAGTATTCCGAAATATTTGACTTTGGGCATTTTTTTTGAGCTGCTTTAAAATAGATTTTGATTTTCTTTTTGGCTTCTGGGTTTTCCTAAACGGTCATCAATTTAATAAATGCGATGAAAAGCACAGCCGACAGGATGTATTTCAACACTGGAAAGGAAAACTTGCTGCTGCCGTAATAGGAACCTAAAGTGCCTCCAATAAGTGCCGCGGGGATCAAATAAAGGGCTTCATTGGGAATTTCGCCTCCTCCCACCACAAAACCCAGTGCCCCTGAGACCGAATTGACAAAGATAAATAAGGCTGAAACTGCTGCCGATTCTTTCAAATTTCCCCAGCCCAAAAGCAAAATCACCGGACTGAGAATAATCCCACCTCCGATACCAATCATTCCAGAGAAAAACCCGATTCCCAATCCTACTGCTAATGCCAACCAAATATTTACTTTCTGATTTTCCTTTAGAGGTGCTTTTCCAAATAACCCTAAAATCCTCAGAATAGCCAAAAACAGGAATACACCCAGAATCTGCTTGTATAGTGTAGGATTGATTGGAATGCCTCCTCCAATAAATGCAGCAGGAATAGAAGTTATGGCAAAAGGATAGAAGAGCTTCCAATTGAAGAATTTATTAGCTCGGAAAAAGTAAAATGAAATCCCAGAAACAAAGATATTCAGGATCAAAGCGGTCGGCTTCATCACCAAAAGTGAAAAGCCAAAGAGTGCCATTAAAGCCAAGTAGCCGCTGGCCCCACCATGGCCCACACTTCCATAAAGAAAGGCGACCACTGCAAGAATCAGCGAAAATGAGATAATGAAAACAGGATCTGCCGTTAACATATTAGCTTCTGTTGATTGGGAAATAATGAATGGTTTCTCCTGCTTTTAACTCTTCCAATTCAGCAGGAAAAACCAAAATCGCGTTACTTTGACTAAAGGAAATGAGCATACTGGAAGCTTGTTTGGGCAATAATTCGATCGATCCGTTTTCTTCTTTTGCCAATAGGAAAAGTGTTTTTCCAAAATTATTTTGGATAGTTGTCCCTAATGTGCCTTGTTGAAGGGCAAGGCTAATTGGCATGCCAGAGTGCATTTTTTGAATTGCAGGAGCTACGTAGACTAAAAAACACATCAAAGTAGAGGCTGGATTTCCAGGCAAAGCAAAAACATATTTCTGATCTTTTTTTCCAAACCAAAAAGGTTTTCCTGGCTTTTGATTCACTTTATAAAAGACTTCTTTGACCTCGTTTTTTTCTAAAGCTTCCTTGACAAAATCATAGTCTCCAACAGAAATCCCTCCCGAGATAATCAATACATCTGAATCCAAACCTGTTTCTATGGCTTTCCTTGTCTCTTCTTGGTTATCGGAAGCAGTCAGCACTTGTTTGACTACAACGCCCATTGATTCTAAGGCTAACTTCAGCATCAACGAATTGCTTTCAAAGATCTTCCCTGCTTCCAACTCTTGCTGTCCGGATTGAATTTCATTCCCAGTGACCAAAATAGAAACACTTGGCTTTCGGATTACAGGAATTTCTTTTAATCCAAATCCACCTAAAAATCCGATGATGGGAACATTGATTCGAGTGCCAGCCTTAAGCGCTAAGTCTCCAGCCTGTATCTGCTCTCCGATAGCGCGAACATTGGAGTTTTTTGGGGGCATTTTCAGAATTCGAATCCCACTATCGGTTTTTTCGATATGCTCCTGCATCACAACAGTATCCGCCTGATCAGGAACAAGTGCACCAGTAAAAATCCGTACTACTTCCCCTTTTTGAATCAAAATATTTTGAAAATCTCCAGCTTTGGATTCTCCAATCAGCATGAGCTCATGCTGTCCGTCATGAATAAAAGCATACCCATCCATGGAGGATTGGCGAAAGGAAGGCAAACTAATGGGGGCAGATATATCAGCGCCCAAAGTGCTCCCCATTGCCAAATCAAGGGGAATCATTTCTACTGATAGGGTTTGGGTATGCTGGTCAACAAGTGCTAGGGCTTCTGAAACTGAAATCATTTCACTAACCTAATCAAACAAGTTGGGATTTGAAATCAGATTTATTTCAAGGGATTAGCAAAAAAAAACAGGCCTCTTTTTATTACAAGAGACCTGTTTCTTTTCAAAAAGATTATCGAATCGATTACCAGCTTCCACCAGCTCCACCGCCGCCGAAGGATCCACCGCCGAAGCCCCCAAAACCGCCGCCGCCACCAAAAGATCCACGGCCGGAAGAGAAGTCTCCGAATTTTCCTCCATTCCCTCTACCAAGCAAAGTGCCTAGCATGATCGTGGTCAAAAGATCAACGCCTCCACCTTTACCTCCCATGTGATTATTATTGTCATTTCGATTACGAAGTAATGGCAAAATCACGAAGAAAAAGATAAAGATAAATAGGAGAAATAATGCCCCTCCACTATTGCCATCTTCCTGTACATCCTCGGCAGTATATTCCCCAGAAGCGAGCTTGAAGATCATATCGGTCGCTTGATCAAAGCCTTTGTAATATTCACCTGTCTTAAAATTGGGAATAATCAGGCTAGTCACGATCCGTTTTGCCAATGCATCCGGTACCGCTCCTTCCAATCCATATCCAGTTGCGATGAATACATCCCGATCTTCCATTGCAGCTAAAATCAAAAGACCATTGTCTTTGGAACCACCAATTCCCCACTTTTCTCCAAGCTGAAATGCATAATCAGAAATATCATATTGACCCACCGACTTCATGATGACAATCGCTATCTGAGTTGATGTGCTGTCATTGTATGCGACAAGTTTACTTTCTAACTGTGAAATTTCAGAGCTACTTAGGGTCTGGGTGAAATCGTTGACCAATCTCGGAGGATTTGGCACAGGCGGGAAGTCCTGCGCAAAAAGCGACGCGTTAGAAAAAAGAAAAAAGGCAATGAGGAAAAGGGCTGCGCCCTTATTTTCCAAAAGAAATTTCATCCGGTAATTCGTTTTGATCGGAATCTTCATCATAGGGGAAGTGATTGCGGAGTTTTTCTCCTGCCATAGTAATTCCCTTGATAAGTCCCTGTGTAAATTGGCCATCCTTGAAATGGCCGGCCATTTTCTCCTTGGTATTTTCCCAAAAATCTTTTTCGACCACTTGATTGATTCCGGCATCTCCGAGTATCGCAAACTTGTGATCCTGCACCGCAAGATAGAAAAGCACCCCATTTCTTTCCTTGGTCTGATAAATTTTCAAGGTCTCAAACAGCTCAGCTGCCCGATCCATCAAATCACCTTTACAACGATTTTCAATGTGAACTTGAACTTCTCCGGAGGTTCGTAATTCAGCTGATCGGATAGCAGCAACTATTGCTTCCCGATCAGCTGGTGAGAA
Source organism: Algoriphagus sp. (assembly GCA_017858365.1). Taxonomy (GTDB): domain Bacteria; phylum Bacteroidota; class Bacteroidia; order Cytophagales; family Cyclobacteriaceae; genus Algoriphagus. The sequence goes on from JAFMBQ010000001.1 coordinate 17,750, forward strand.
TAATTTCTCAGCCATAATCTTTAATTAAAATTGAACGGTCGGTGCATTTTCCGCACCTTCGGACGCTTTGAATGTGCCTTTTCCCTCAAATCCATACCAGCCGGCAAAGATGTTGTTCGGGAAGGTCCGTATATTCTGGTTATAAGTCACCACAGACTCATTGAAGTTTCTCCTCGCCACAGCTATTCTGTTCTCAGTCCCCTCCAGTTGAGCCTGCAGTTCAAGGAAATTTTGGTTTGCCTTGAGATCAGGATAGCGTTCTACGGTCACCAACAATCTGCTTAACGCACCTGAAAGTTGATCTTGAGCCTGTTGAAACTGTGCTAAGTTTTCCTGGGTAAGGTTAGTGGGGTCAATAGTCATCGAGGTTGCTTTTGATCTTGCTTCGATAACTCCCGTCAACGTTTCTTGCTCAAATTCCGCATAGCCTTTTACGGTACTAACTAAGTTTGGAATCAAGTCTGCACGTCGCTGATATTGCGTCTCTACTTCAGCCCAGGTTCCATTTACTACTTCATCTTGAGTGACAAATTGGTTGTAAGATCCTACCGCTTTGGTGTAGATGAAGATACCTACAGCAGCAATTATAAGGATTGGAATTAATAATTTTTTCATGTGATTGGGATTTGAAATCGTTGATAGGACGGATTAAATTACCAAGAAGTTTTACTCGCTTTTGAATGTTCAAAATTATCCTTTTTAAATTAATAGAAAGGCATAGGACTTAAATCTGTTTCTGAAGCTTGACTCTGAGCTTGATGTTTTCCCACTTTTTACGGTCTACTGCATCATATCTTCTCAACTCCAACTCGATCACTCTTCCCTCTTCTGAACGGAATAGCTTAGTAACTTCGACTAATTCACAAATGAAAATCGGAATTTTATTGATCGACACGATTTCATCGAAAGGTAAAACTCCAACCATTTCACCTGGTGAACCATCTCTGACATTAGATATAACTATCCTAGTTTGGTCTCCGGGGACTTTTTTAAAGGCCAAGCCACTCATATCAAATTCGAAGGGGGAATAAAAATTATCGGCTTTCTTGATAAATAATCGCTCCCTTGGATAGTCAATAATTAGTTTGGTGCGTCCCAAAACCTCCGCTCCAAGACTTCCTTGGCGGCCTGAATCTTTGATGACATAGCTAAATGCCGTTTCATCGGGATACGAAGTGAGGACATTTTCGAGTTTGAGTTTATTTAGTTTAAGGTATTCCACTCTTCCAATGTATCCGAAAAGTAAGCCTCCAAGACTTTGGCCTATCTCAGACTCGATAAATAAGGGAGGCATATCGATGTCATCCGTGGTCTCACGGTTGAGCAAGAGTCCATGATTCGCTCCTGTGTCAATCAGCAGTTTGGGCTGGATGATCTTTCCACTTTTTTGCTTCACCTTGGCGTCTATATAAGGTTTGCTATCTTCGATAGACATGCTCAACTTTTTATAAAATGGAGGCTTCCACTTCATTGAATTAGTTTGAAAGAAATCCAATTTTCCATCGTCATAATCGATTCGAATGGGATTAAACTTGAAAAACTCATAGCCAATAATCCCATAAACTGGAACTCCTATCACAGATTCCAACTCGAGAAAATCCTCTTCTAAAACTAATAAATTTTGAAATTTCCCTATTATCGGACCGAGGTCCAATTCATTAATTGGAGATACTGAAGCCATAAGATTGGAAATTCCATCCGCACCAACCAGACTTAAGCGCCTGGTATAAGTCAATCCGAGCTCATCACCTAGCGTTTTACTGAACAAAATATTTGTTCGTACTCCTGTGTCAACCAAAAAATTTACTGGAGGATTACCGTTGATAGATACCGGTATAATAATCAGACTATTGGAAGAGTAAAAAGGTATAGTAACTTTCCGCTGATCTTCTTTTAAAAAAAAACCGGGCACTTGAGCCTCCCCTGAGCTTTGTAGAGTAATCAGCAGAAACCATAATAAAGTGATACTTCTAGCCATTAATATTTTGGACGATTTGTGCCTATTTCAAGATACAGTTTTTCTCGATAATCATTTCAAATCAGAATTAACCTCCTTTTGTTTGGACAAATTGTGATCAATTTTACACAGCCTTCTCTTGTTTAGACTGAAACCAAATTACGCAAGATTGGATTCCCAGTTTGCCAACAAATAAAGAAACGGTCATCTTTAATTCAACGAGAATCAAAACTATGGCAGACAAAGCACTGATCGAAAAGGCAAAAAAGATTTTTGAAAACTTTCTACTCAAACAAGGAAGCAGAAAAACTCCAGAGCGCTTTTCGGTAATTGACGAACTTTATTCTCTCCCCGAAGATGAGCACATGGACGTGGAGGGTCTTTTCTTGAGTATGCGAAACAAAGGCTATACAATCAGTCGGGCCACGATATACAATACTTTGGATTTATTGGTGGAAAGTGGTTTGGCAGTGAAACATCAGTTTAAAGATAAAGTCGCACTCTATGAGCAGGCACTTACCTATAAGCATCACGACCATCATGTTTGCAACCAGTGCAGAAAAATCCGGGAATTTTCTGATCCTAAAATCACTGAAATCAAGGAAGCGATTGGTAAAGCTTTTGAATCCGCTATTCGGAGTCATTCCCTGGTATTGTATGGTGATTGCAAAATCGAAAACTGCGAAAATCTAGCCAGTAACTAGGAAAATATCTTTTTATAAATCGGCTTTCGATAGGCAAACTGCAGGAGCATTGCCGGATAAAGTAGCCAAGTCAATATCCAAAAAGGGGCCTGATAGTCTATTTCATCTCGAATAATCGAGTTCTCTCCGTCTTTGACGATTCGATGTTTATGTGTCCATTTTTTTAGGAAAAAGGGGAGTTCGATACCTTTATCAATAAAATAAAACTCCTTGTCAGTGGTCTGATCTTCCATGATTTCGCTGGTCCATTTTTGCTTGAAAAAAATAAAATTCAGCTCAAGAGTTACTAAATTTCCCTTGGTGGACCCATCAAACCGAAGTAGTTTCACTGGAGGAAAAGGTGGACTGAGTTTTTTAAAAAGAGTCTCATTAAATCCCTCTTTCACCTGAAGATAATCCTGATTGACGAGGGTTTCGATAGTTATTTTCATGTGTTTATAATTTGATTTTTAATGGCCACATGGAATCTTCGCAAGCATTATAATCATACCTCTGTGTGTCGCTTTGGGTCATGCTCGATTTCATACTTCAAATATCAAAAACTAATCACAAAAAGGACAAATAGAATCAACCAGATCAAATCCATAAAATGCCAATAGAATGTAAATAGCCTGATTCTCATCTTCTCGTATGGATTTGTTAGCAAGATCAGGTGTTGGATCTCATCGTCCTTTCGCTTTCGCATTTGATTCAATAAAATCGCTGCGAAAATCATCGCTCCAAGTAGGTGAAAGATATGAATGCCAGAAAGTAAATAGAGAAAACTCCCACTTGGAATTCCTTTAAAATCAATTCCCATCTCATTCAACTCATACCATCCGGCTACCTGGAGTAAGCTGAAAATAACTCCTAGGATTAGGGTATTTCTAATTGAGGCAATCAAAAGATCCGTACGCTCCTCTTGATAATGCAAACGCATTTTTGTGGCGGTATAACCACTCAAAATCAACAGAAATGTAGAAATCAGAAAAGCAATAGGAATATGCTGGTTGAGTCCTGCCAATTGATTCACTCCAGAAAATAGAAAAGCCACCGTCAGAAAAAAGAAGATTAGCCCACTTCCGATCATTCCCAAGTAAAGCAACGTCTCGTATGGATGCATTCGCTCCAGACGTTGAAACCAACTCAATTGTGTGCTCGAATTATCCATATAATGGCAAACATTTTTCTTGGTCATAGGTTCAGAAAAAAGTAATTCTAGATCAATGAAGTACCCTTAATTCAATAAAGCCTTAACTTTGCCCAAAATATTTTCTCAAAAGCCCATCTCCCTTGGATCGCCAAGAATTTCTTTCCATCTATCAAGCTGACCCTGTTTTCCAATCTATTGCGCATGAGATCATGCAGCAGGGTAATATTACTAGCGTACAGGTCAAAGGCCTTTCAGGAAGTCTAGACATGGTTCTCTTCAGTACTTTGTACCGGCAAAGCGGGGGAATTCACCTGCTCATCGCACAGGACAAAGAAGAGGCAGCATACCTCAATTCGGATCTTCAGAATTTGCTTCAAACAGATGAGCACATGATTTTTCCGTCTAGTTTTAAGAAGGCCTATCACTATGAGGAAGTGGATAATGCAAATGTCTTGATCCGAGCTGAGCTGCTTAATCGAATCCTGACCGAGCGAGACCAATCGCATGTCATCGTAACTTATCCTGAAGCACTTTATGAGCGGGTTATCAATAAACGCTCGCTAATTGAAAATACCTTCGTTGCGAAAGTAGGTGAGAAAGTCGACATGGAATTTGTGTCTGAGTTGCTTCACAGTTATGACTTTGAGCGAACTGACTTTGTCTACGAACCCGGGCAGTTTGCCATTAGAGGGGGGATTTTAGATGTATTTTCATTTTCAAATGAGCATCCCTACAGATTGGAGCTTTTTGGTAAAGAAATCGAAAGCATCAGGACCTTTGATCCAGAGTCACAACTTTCAATTGAAATTGTACCTCAGATTTCCCTGATCCCAAATATTCAAACCAAGCTTCTCCAAGAAGTGCGGCAATCATTTTTGGGTTTTCTACCAGAAGACACCAAAATCTGGATCAAAGACTTCCAGCTGACCAAAGACGTGATGGACGAGTGCTTTCATAAAGCCACTCAGGAATTTGACCAGATTGTCAGAAAAACAAAGAATGATAAACTGGTTCTCCAGCCATCTGACCTTTTCGAAACTGGAGCTGATTTCGCAAATCAGTCTGAAAATTTCTCAAGAATTGAATTTGGAAGACAATTTTACCTCAAGGCTGCAAAATCTTTCATTTGGGAAAGTCAGCCTCAGCCCTCATTCAACAAGAATTTTGACTTGTTAGTCACTCATTTGGCAGAAAATGAAAAGCGGGGCTATGCAAATATCCTGACCGCTGAGAATGAGAAACAGATTGACCGGTTGATCGGAATTTTCAAAGAGTTGGACCCCACGATTCAAATCCAAAGTATGCTCCTTGGATTACGCGAGGGATTTGAGGATCGTCAATCGAAAATCGCCTGCTTTACTGATCACCAGCTATTTGAGCGATTTCACAGATATAAAACCCGAGCAAAAGCCAGTAAATCGAAAGCACTGACTATAAAGGAACTAAAAGCTCTTCATCCTGGGGACTACATAGTCCATGTGGATTATGGAGTGGGGAGGTTTGCCGGATTGGAAAAAGTAGATGTCTCGGGAAAAAAGCAAGAGGCTGTTCGCTTGATCTTTCGAGATGATGATTTGCTTTATGTGAACATCCATTCCCTTCACAAGATCTCCAAATATTCAGGTCAAGAGGGAACAGCCCCGACCATGTCCAAACTGGGTTCTCCAGAATGGGAAAACAAAAAAAGCCGTGCCAAAAAACAGGTAAGAGACATTGCTAAAGACCTTATTGCGCTCTATGCGAAGCGAAGATCCGCTCCTGGATTTTCATTTACCAGAGATTCGGTTTTGCAGATTGAGCTCGAGTCGTCCTTCATATATGAAGATACTCCAGACCAAGCAATCGCTACTCAAGACGTCAAATCAGATATGGAAAAATCCTATCCAATGGATCGACTAGTCTGCGGTGACGTTGGTTTTGGAAAGACTGAAGTAGCAATTCGAGCAGCATTCAAAGCAGTCAATGATCGAAAGCAGGTGGCGGTACTAGTGCCAACAACCATTTTGGCTATGCAGCATTTCCACACTTTCAAAGAGAGACTTGGCGATTTGCCATTAAAAGTCGATTACATCAATCGCTTTCGGACAGCGAAGGAAATCAAAGAAATCGTAGCTCAAGTAAAAACCGGTGAAATCGATATTCTGATAGGTACCCATAAGATTGTCAACAAAGACATCGTGTTCAAAGATCTAGGATTATTGATCATTGATGAAGAGCAGAAGTTTGGGGTCAAAGTAAAAGATCAGCTTAAAAACCTTCGGGTCAATGTCGATGTGCTAACCTTGACCGCAACGCCTATTCCAAGGACTTTACATTTCTCCTTGATGGGAGCTAGAGACTTATCTATCATTGCAACACCACCACCGAATCGACAACCGGTGACCACTGAAGTACAAACATTCCAAGAGGAAGTAATCCGAGATGCGATCGCTTATGAATTGCGACGGGGAGGACAGGTTTTCTTTGTCCACAATCGTGTGGGCGAGATCGATTCCATTGCGAATTTGATTATGAAGCTGGTTCCAGACGCTAGAGTGGCCGCAGCACATGGACAAATGGATGGGAAAAAACTAGAAAAGATCATGGTCGATTTTATCAATCATGAATACGATGTATTGGTTTCCACGAATATCATCGAATCTGGTCTTGACATTCCTAATGCCAACACAATTTTAATCAACCGAGCTCACATGTTCGGCTTGAGTGATTTACACCAAATGCGAGGACGTGTCGGTAGAAGTAATAAAAAAGCATTTTGTTACCTGCTTACCAGCCCAATGTCAGGGCTCACTGCAGAAGCCAGGAAGCGATTGCAGACTTTGGAAGAATTTTCCGATTTGGGAGATGGTTTCAAGGTGGCAATGAAAGATCTGGATATCAGAGGAGCCGGGAATTTATTAGGAGCGGAGCAAAGTGGATTTATCACCGATCTTGGTTTTGAAATGTATCATAAAATTCTTGATGAGGCTGTTCAAGAATTAAAAGAAAATGAATTCGCATCGCTCTTCGAGGTGGATCTGGCAGAGAAAGTCAAAGTTCTTGTTCAGGATTGTACCATAGAAACCGACTTAGAGTTATTAATCCCCGAAGAATATGTGGCAAACATCAGTGAGCGACTTGGGCTTTATTCCAAACTGGATGGAATAAAAGATGAGGAGGCGCTGAGTAAGTTTTCTGCCAATCTTTTGGATCGATTTGGACCGCTTCCAACAGAAGTGGAGGACTTATTAGAGACAGTACGCCTTCGTTGGAAAGCAGAGAAATTGGGAGTTGAAAAACTTACCTTGAAGGGCAATCAAATGAAATGTTATTTACTGCCGTCTTCTCGAGATGACTTTTATTCCTCAGATGTTTTCCAGAAAATTATGCGCTTTGCGCAATTCAACTCAAAGAATTGTAAAATAAAGGAATACAAAAATCGTTTGATTCTTACCTTATCAGGGGTTTCGAGTATTTCAAAAGCCCAGGTTAAGCTAAATGAAATGGTGAATTATTGATTTTATTAAATATTTTACTGGCATAAATATTGCAGTTTTGCACATATATTCTGTCGGTAACCATCAATTAGAGGTTTATTTGAGCTTTTTTGAGTTTAGATTCTCCTCAACATTCATTGGAAGTCGCTGACAATGCATTTATATTGCAGCATTAAATTAGACATAAACGAATACTTATATGCGTCTGAGTAACAAATCATGGGGAATGTGGGTAGCAACTTTCGCGATTGTTGGAAGTTCTATTTTGACCTCTTGTAACAAAACACCTGGATATGGCAGAAGATCTGCAAATAACCCAGGTAAAAAGAGTACAACAACTGGTCAAGATTTTTCTTTTGAAGAAAATGATTCGACAAACTTTTTTGTCGCCAAAAATGCGGAGCAAATTCCTGGACCCAACTTGAGATTTATCCAAGGTGGTAGAGCGGTTTTAGGTTCGCAGGAAGAAGACATCATGGCATTCCGAGATAATCAGGAGCGGACTGTTTCGGTTTCTAACTTCTATTTGGACGAAACAGAAATCACCAACAATGATTACCGTGAATTTCTTTTTGACATGAAGAAGAAAGTAAGCGCCGACTCATTGAAGAAATTGGAGCCTTCTGAAAATGTATGGAAAGGCGCGATGTCATTCAACGACATGTACCAGTCTTATTATTTCAGATTTCCTGGTTTCAATTTCTATCCAGTAGCTGGTGTCTCTTGGAGTCAAGCAAAAACTTATTCAAATTGGAGAACTGAATTTGTTCAGGATCTGGTGAGAAAGGAAAGAGGAATCGATTCCACATTTTCTAAAATTCAGTTAATTGAGCGAGGTGTAGCTTTGGCTGATTACCGACTCCCTACTGAAGCTGAATGGGAATATGCAGCTAAAGCAATGATTGGAACACAATATTTAGATGAAAATCAGGAGTACGGCCGAATCTATCCTTGGGATGGAAGAGGAGTGAGAAATCCATATAATGTTAAGCGTAAAGGCAAGCAAGGTGACTTGCTAGCAAACTTCAAAAGAGGTCGTGGTGACTACGGTGGAATCGCGGGTAATCAGCGAAATGATGGAGAAATCATCCCTACTAACGTTTATGATATGGCTCCGAATGATTTTGGCCTTTATCACATGGCAGGTAATATGAACGAGTGGGTTCAGGATATTTATCGACCACTTTCATTCCAAGACGTTGACGACTTAAACCCAGTTAGAAAATCAGGGGTTTTCGATGAGGCTGATACGTATGAGACCTCTGTCCTTACTGATGAGCTTCGAGTATACAAAGGTGGTTCTTGGAGAGATGTTACCTATTGGTTGGCTCCTGGTACGCGAAGATTTATGCATCAGGACTCTGCTACCAATGATATTGGTTTCAGATGTGCGATGATTTCAATTGGAGAAAAAGGAAAGTAATTTCCACAAAATATAAGAAAAAACCTTGACCATTGCTGGTCAAGGTTTTTTTGTGCCTAATCTATAATAAGATCCCCTTTTACAGTTGTAATCTTTCTTCTAATCCAAAATTACTTATTCAGGCTCGCAGGGTTTTTATGATGGAATGGACCCTCATAAATCTAATTAACCGCAATTCCCTTGTTTTTTCAATTTGATTTCCTCAGGCTAGGATGGAAAGGACGTGAAAACTAAATATTAGGCTCTCCTCTTTTTTGAATGCCCGCTTCAAATCAATCTGACTAATCAAGGCATAGAAATTTGAGCTTTTCTACCTCTAATTCAGGAGCTGATTCGCTTTGATGCATCGTTATCTCCAAAGGGTTGCCCCCTTTAATGGCTTGATCAAAAGTCCGATGTTGAATTCCTTCTTCTCTGGTAGGAGTGAAAGCATTTTATTAAGAGCTATATAACTTTCAAAAAAGTTTTTCTGAATTTCAATTGCTCTCAAATACTGACCATATTCTTTTGCGTTTGAACTCCTTGAATTTCGGTTTTGCAGAACCAAATCACAACTAATGGCGATCCAACCAGAATCATAATTAGCATATAAGATCCAAATGGAACCGAGGTGTTTAATCCAAACCAATCCCCAGTACTTAAAATAATTGCCAAACCAGCTATGCTTTTAAGACTTTCCCAGATCCAAGCCTTGGAATCTTTATCCATCAGTTCGGTATATGCATAAACTGTCAAAAAGACAAACGCACCATAAATGAAAATTCCAGGGATACCTATAGTGGCTATATTTCCAAACAAAAAGAAAACATAAAACACGAGCATCAAAAATTGGAAGATGCTCCAGCGCAGTAAATTTGGAGAAAGCAAGGGGCTGTATTTTTCAAAATTATAAACATCTTGAATCTTCTCAACAGGGTATTTTTCAGCAACATCAGCAGGTCGCCATCCCAAAGGCATAAACCAAATTTTGAGTTTATCCTCCCATTTAGAAGCTCTCCAAGCATCTTTTACCAACAACCATAAATGCATGAAATTGATCTTAATTGGATTCCAAGTTCTTACCGGAGTAGTGACTCCATAGACTGCCGGCACATTAGCTAGTTCTTCTTGAAAAGTCCCAAAAAGCTTATCCCAGAAAATGAAGATCTGCCCATAGTTCTTATCCAGATAAATGGGATTTATCGCATGGTGTACCCGATGATGAGCTGGAGTGACAATGATGTATTCGAGCCAACCCATTCGCTTGATGTGTTGGGTATGATACCAAAACTGGGCAAAAAGGTGAATCGGGCCAACTACCGCAATCACCTCAGTTGGCACGCCAAGAAAGGCTGCCGGCAAAAGAAAAACGGTGAATATTCTTACAAATGAGGAAATACTTTGGCGTAAGGCACAGGCCAAGTTAAACTCCTCACTGCTGTGATGTATGATGTGATTGTTCCAAAAAATATTGTACTCATGATTGATTCGGTGAACCCAATACCCCGAAAAATCTAATGCAATAAAGGCGATCAGAAAGGTTAACCAGCTTGCGCTAACCTGAGTCAGAGCCACATGGTCTACCAGCCAACCATAAGAAATAATTGCTAAACTCAGTCCCAAGACATCCTTAGTGACATTGGTTACTCCTGAACTTAGGCTTGAAAGCATATCATTCAAAGGCACAGTATCGTTTTCTGTGTACCAACCATACCATTTCTCCAATAAAACCAATACCAGAAATGCTGGCATGGCGATCAATAATATCTTTCCGTAAGTCTCCATTGTTTTTTCTAAACAGACTTAAAATACAGAAATTATCTGAATCCAAGCAAATGTTAAATTTCCGAGAAATCTATTCAAAATGCGCTTTCAGGGTTTTACTTAAATAAATTTCATGAATTCTACTCAAACGAAAATCTCAATTCTGAAAAACAAAAGAAAATTTCCACTTCCTTTTATTGAATTATTTAAATTTTAGTAATCAAAGCCTGATCCGGATTCCGGCATTCGCAAATAAGCCGTTTGTCTTCCCAAAATCGATATTGGTAAAACTCGTCTGAACATCAGTCACGGACCATTCATAGCTGACATCCACGAATAAAATCCAAATATCCAATCCTGCACCTGCAAATACTCCCCATGCTGGTGAGTTTATGTCATCCTTATTAATATCATCACCTGTATCAATCACAAAAAACCCAGAAGGCCCTCCAAAAAGGCGAAGAGATGCTTTAGATTCTGAATTTCCAATTAGATTGTAACCAAGCGCGAAAGGAACTCTGATTCCTTTTAAATCCGCCTTCAAATCCGGTTGAGTTAGGTTGTCTGAAGATGAAAATTCCGCAGATTTGCTCTGATAAAAAATCCCTGGCTCTACATAAATTTTCTTTCCAAAGGCCACACTTGCTCCAAATTGCCAGCCAGTTCTGCCACTTGCAGTTCCTTCCCCATTTCCCACTACATCTGTAAAGTTAATGCCCACGGTAGGCTTGATTGTCTGGCCAATGGATACGTGGCTCAATCCAAGACACGCTAGAATAATTAAGAATGTTTTTTTCATGTCTGAGGGTTGGTTTAAATTAGTAATTTGATGAGAAGTGGTTCAAAATATATTTTGCCAGCTAAAAGGATGGGATGGAAAACTGGAGAGGTTGTACGTTTATCCTACCATCTAGAAGAATTTATGTAAGATAAAGACCACTTATGAATTTTACACCTAGGTTTATTTGGTAGGTTATATCTTCATAAAAACTAATCGAATCAGAATATGAAACGGGTAATACTAATTATTATTTCCATTCTCGGGACTTTCTATCAACAAGGAATTGCCCAAACTACTTATCAAACTCCCCCAAAAGCTATTGCCGAATTGGTAAATGCGCCGAGCACTCCTTCTGTAAGCTTTAGCAAAAATGGCGACTGGATGATGCTCCTCGAGCGTGCTGATAATCCAAGTATTGAGGAGCTTTCACAGCCAGAGCTCCGAATTGCAGGCCTACGAATAAATCCTGCCACCTCTGGACCAAGCCGAGGTCGGGGAATAGAAAATGTCAAAATTAAAATGACTCGTGGAGGTGAGGAGATCCAAATCAAGGGGTTGCCAGCTAACCCAAGCATGGGAGGATTTGCTCTTTCAAAAGATGAGAAATTCCTTGCTTTCACTCAGACTGAAGCCAATGGAAATAGCCTTTGGGTAGTGGATATGACGTCATTTGAAGCCAAAAAACTCACAGATGCCATACTGAATGAAGTCTATGGTGATGCAATGGCTTGGACTTCTGAGAATGAAATCCTCATCAAAGCAGTAAATCCAAACCGAGGAAATATCCCTCAAAAACCTTCAGCCCCAACGGGCCCGATTATTCAAGAATCTACAGGGGAAGCTTCACCAAATAGAACGTATCAGGATTTATTGAGCAATCCTTATGACGAAAAATTATTCGCCTTTTTCATAGATTCTCAAATCATGCTTGTCGATCTAAATGGGAATAAAAAGCCAATTGGTCCCTCTGGAATGATCAAGTCCATGGATCTTTCTCCAGACGGAAAATACCTAATGGTTGATCTCATTAAAAAGCCATTTTCCTATTTGGTCCCTGCTTCAAGATTCCCTTATGACGTAGAGGTTTGGGACAAAGCTGGAAAAAAAGTAAAGACAGTAGCACAGATTCCTTTGGATGAAAATCGCCCTACTGGATTTGATGCAACTGTGACCGGCCCAAGAAATATCAGTTGGAGAGCTGACAAAAGCGCAATGCTTTACTGGGTTGAGGCGCAAGACGAAGGTGATCCTAGAAACGATGTGAAAGATCGGGAGATCGTCTACACCCTGGATGCACCTTTTGCCGGCGAGAAGAAAAAGTTAGCTACCACGCCATATCGTTTTGCTGGCATTGCTTGGTCAGATGACAACTTTGCGATCATGAATGAGCGTTGGTCAGCAAGTCGGAAAGAAATGAGATCTGTTATCAATCCGTCCAACCCTAACCAAGCTAAGCGATTAATCATTGAGAGATCATCTGATGATATTTACAATGATCCGGGAGATCCACTTTTTGTAGAAAATCAATTCGGAAAAAATGTTCTATTAAGAAATGGAGATTTGATATTCATGACCAGTCAAGGAGGATCTCCTGATGGGAATATGCCTTTCCTTTCCACTTTTGATACTAAAACCAAAGCCCAAAACATCCTTTGGAGATCTGAAGCACCTTATTATGAACGCGTAGTTAAAGTCCTAGATGAATCAGGTTCGGAATTCATCACTTTGAAAGAAAGCACAGATATCCAACCCAACTATTGGCTGGTGAATACGAAGAAGCGAATGGCTCCAATGCAGGTGACGAATTTTGTACACCCATATGAATCCCTGAAAGGAATCCAAAAACAGCAAGTGACCTATTCCAGAAAGGATGGATTAAATCTCTCTGCAGTCATCTATACCCCTGTAGGTTATGATCCGGCAAAAGACGGCACTCTTCCGGTTTTAATGTGGGCTTATCCCCGAGAATACAAATCCAAAGAAGTTGCTGCTCAGGTTAGAGGTTCTAAATATGCCTTTACGCGTCTGAATTGGGGTTCACCGATCTATTGGGTGACTCGTGGCTATGCTATTATGGACCAAACTGAAATGCCAATCGTAGGGGAAGGTGACAAAGAACCAAATGACTATTTCTTAGAGCAGTTAGTTTGGAACGCTGAGGCTGCAATAGACAAAATTGTGGATATGAGAATTGGCGACCGGATGCGTATCGCAGTCGGTGGACATTCTTATGGTGCATTTATGACTGCAAACTTGCTTTCCCACACCAATTTGTTTGCAGCCGGAATCGCACGAAGCGGAGCATATAATCGTACCCTGACTCCATTTGGCTTCCAATACGAGCAACGTACCTATTGGGAAGCTCCTGAAGTTTATTTTAATATGTCTCCTTTCTCTTTTGCTCACAAAGTGAAAACTCCGATCCTAATGATCCACGGAGAGGCCGATAATAATTCTGGCACCTTCCCGATTCAGTCTGAGCGTTATTACAATGCACTGAAAGGTCATGGAGCTACAGCAAGATTGGTTTTCTTACCAAACGAAAGTCATGGCTATGCTGCTCAAGAGTCCATCCTTCACACACTTTGGGAAATGGATACTTGGTTAGAAAAGTACGTGAAGAATAAGAATGTGATTGATAAATCGAAATAAGGCCCAAAACATAAAACCCCACTCGAGTCAATCTGAGTGGGGTTTTTACTTTTTAAGTCTACTTCGAATGATGTTTATCGAGCTGTACTAAATGAATCAACCAAGATCCGCTCCCCACATGAAGATTAAAAACAAGACTCCTAAGGCAATTCGATAGTAACCAAATGCCATAAATCCATGATTGGATACATATTTCAAAAACAGCTTCACTGCTATCCATGCGGTGATAAAAGCAACTACCAAACCAATTCCCATAAATGAAATTTGCTCGGTGGTCATCGTCAAATCGCTTTTCAACAAATCATATCCTGATGCAGCTATCATCGTAGGCACTGCCAATAGGAAGGAAAACTCGGTAGCCTGTTTTTTATCAAGACCATTAAAAACGCCTCCAATAATTGTGGCCGCGGCTCGAGAAGTGCCCGGTACCATAGACAGACACTGAAAAAGCCCGATGAAAAAGGCGTTTTTATAGGAAATATCTTCCACTTCAGCTAGGTCAGTTTCGGAATTGACTACTTTTTTATCAATGAAAATCAAGACGATTCCTCCCAAAATGAGTGAAACTGACACCACAATTGGATTAAAGAGGTAGGCCTTGATGTACTCATAAGCCAAAAGCCCGACAATCGCTGTGGGAATAAATGCAGCCAGCAACTTGAAATAGATTGTCCAACCCCTAAAAAAACGCTTGATGTACATCAGCGCAATTGCTAGAATCGCCCCAAGTTGGATCCCTATTTCAAAGGTTTTGACAAATTCATCCTCATGGATATTCATTGCCGCTGAGGCCAAGATCATGTGACCTGTAGATGAGATTGGTAAAAATTCTGTTAGTCCTTCAATAATGGCAATTATGATGGATTGGAAAAGAGTCATGGGCATTTGATAGTTCTAGGGGCAAAGTTAATAATCCCATTCAAAGGAAGAGAAAGCTTCTAGGGTTATATGGCAAATTTTGAAATGAAAATTAATTTTAGTTAATTTCTGTAGTTGAAAAATAAAATCAGCCGTATCTTTTTTATCAAATACCCGAACTTACTCATGAAGAAATTATCCTTGACGCTCCTTCTATTTTGTCTTGCATTTTTGACATTGGCTCAAGAACTCAAAGAAAGCACTTTCAAATCTGAAATTAAATCAGCGACTATTTTCCTTTCAGGAGCACAGATTTTTGAATCAGCCCTTGGCAATTTCCCAGCGGGGGAATCTGTGGTGGTGATCAAAGGACTTTCACCCTATCTAGATGAAAAAAGTATCCAAGTCAAAGGGAAAGGGAATTTTGTGATTCAGGCTGTAAATCGACGATTGGACTATTTGTCAGAAAAAAACATTGGTGAGGAAGTTAAAAAACTCGAGGAACAAATCGATGCGATCGGACGAAATCAAAGTATAGAATTGGGCAGATTGGAGATTTTAGGGGAAAAAAGTTCGCTACTCAATGCCAATAAAAATCTTGGAGGAAGCCAAAGCACTACATCCATAGCAAGTTTAAAGCAAGCCTTAGACTTTTATGATGCGGAATTGACCAATATCAAAAAGGAAGAGCTTCAGATCAAAGCAAACATGCAGGAGGAGGACAGAAAACTAAACTCCCTGAACAGACAGCTAGCCAGTCTTCAAGCTTCCGAGAATAAATCCACCTCCGAAATTCGGATAAAAATCAAAGCTGCATCTGCAGGCTCAGCCAGTTTGGAACTCAATTATCTTGTTCAAAATGCCGGCTGGTATCCGAAATACGATGTGCGTGTCAAAGATGTGAGTAGTCCGCTTTCGCTGAATTACAAAGCCGAAGTCTTCCAAAATACGGGAGTAGATTGGAAAAATGTCAAGTTGAGATTTTCAAATGGCAACCCATCCCAAGACGGCCAAATGCCTGAAATCGACAAATGGGAATTGAATTATCCGCGTTTGACAGTCTATCAGCCTAGAAATACGCAACCATTTTCCGGAACAGTTAGCGGTAGGGTTGTAGATCAACGAGGGGAAGGAATTCCTGGAGCGACGGTTTTGGTGAAAGGAACTACAATCGGTACAAGCACAGGTTTAGATGGATCTTATTCGATTACAGTCCCCGGAAAAAATGGCAGTTTATTCTTCTCATTTGTAGGGATGAGGCCAGAAGAAAGGCCGATTAATTCCTCGATTCTCAATGTGCAGCTCTACGAAGACAGTCAATTACTCCAAGAGATGGTAGTCACTGGGTATGGCTCTTCAAACAAAAAAGCCTTAACCGGGCTTCGGGGCACTGCATCTCCAGCCATGGCGGATGCTCAAACCATCCAAACCTCCATTCAGGAAAATCAAACCACCGTAGAGATCGAAGTGACTGAGCCCTACACCATCAAGTCCAATGGAGAACGAACCTTAGTAGATCTTCAAGGGTACCAGATTCCGGCGACTTATCAATATTCTGCGATTCCTAAGTTAGCCAAGGATGCCTTTCTGATTGCAGAAATCAACGATTGGAGCAAATACAGCTTGCTTCAGGGCGAGAGTAATTTGTATTTCGAGGATGGTTATGTGGGGAAATCCATCTTGGATGCGACTTCGCTTCAGGATACCTTAGGAATCTCCATGGGAAGAGATCGAAGCATCGTTCTCGACCGAAGGAAGAATGAGGAGTTTTCTCAAAAGCGAATGATCGGTTCCAACATCACTGAAAGCAGACAATATGAGATCCTGATTCGAAACAATAAATCCCAAGCTATCAGCCTGAAAGTAACCGATCAAATCCCAATCTCAGTTAACTCCGAGATTCAAGTAGAAGCAAAAGAACTTTCCGGTGGAAAACTTGATCCGAATACCGGATTTATTGAATGGGAAGTCCCCCTCAAACCTGGCGAGCAGAAAACGCTGGTTTTTGGCTATGAGGTCAAATATCCGAAGCGGGAAAAAGTGATTTTAGACTAAACCTAAAAGGGGCTAGTGCATAGATTTGTTAGCCCCTTTTTATAACTTCTTGGAAAGTCCAAGTCCAAAAGAAGTCACATTGTATGCCGTCCATCTGAAATCTTGACTTAGGATCCCAAAGACTTCCCAGCCTTTTCGGATTTCAACTCCATATTCGATTGAAAATCGAGTAAGCGTAAAATTCTCCTCTTCAGTTGAAAATTCTTTGCCCATTCCGAGTGAAATGGCCCATCGTTCAGTTAGTTTAAAAACTCCTGTAATTGCTGGGGCTATGGGGCGATTACGTTCTAAGATTTGGCCATTTTCATCTTCAATATAAAATTTCTCATTCAGGAGATCAGTATGTAATCCAATAGCCCATTTCGGATTGATCCAATAATTATAATCAATCGCTAAGGATGGCACTGCTAGAAACTCCTTGTTTCCCTCGGCATTTCGACCTTGCCCGATTCGCGCATGACCGATGACAAAAGAAATACTATGCTTACTTTCTAACTCGCTTTCTTCTTTTTCTTCTGCCCCAGACTGCGCAATAGCACCAAGTGAAAAAGACAATAAATAACAAAGGAACAGGAGTTTCTTCATAGCAAAAATTTTTTAGTCGAGTTAAAAGTAACTTTTGACCTAATGCTAATCAACTAACACCTGCAAGGATTGATCAAAAAAAGGCAAGAATACAATCCTTGCCTTTTCCGATAAACAACCATTTTCTTTAATTCAAACTTGGGAGCAGGCTTTTGCTCACCCAATAAAACTCTGGCTCGATCTCCAAGGCTTTTCCCCAAGTGGCTTTGGCCTTCACCTGATCCCCCATTTCCTTCTGAAGGATTCCTGTCCAGGCTAGATTGTCCAAGTGTATCCAGCTTTTCTCTAAATCCGTACCCAAAAGCTTTTGAGTAGATTTTTCGAAAGCTTTTAAAGCAAGTTCTTTATCGCCTCCCCACATCTCAGGAGTAAAGTATTGATTGGAGGCATACATTTTCAGTACAATAGGGGATTCTGGGTTTTGTTTCATCGCTTGTTCTAGCAAGTCCGAACTTTTGCCTCCAAGCATCATCGCTTTCAAAGGGGAATGGGCAATTTTAAATCCGTACAATCCAGATAATAAGGCCTTGGCCTCAGCTCCATACTTTTTACCATCAGCGAGTTTTTCCAATCGACTTTCACATTCATCTACATAGCTTTCAAAAAGCTTTTTGTCCATATCGACCATGGATACATTGAGTAAACCATATTCGGTAAATGCAAGTTGGAATTCGGAGTCAGGTGAAGGCTGATCTTGGTAAAGTTTCATAGCAAACGCGACGTTGTTTTTCCAGGCAGATTTGTCAGACTTCAAATAAGCCATGTAATTCATTTGCTTTAGCTCCTGCGGAATTCCCATGGCAAGCAACACAAACATCATGGGAATGATTAGAAATTTAGAGTTCGTTTTCATTTTTGTAAATAGGTTTATAATATAAACTTAATTGATAAAATTTTTTTGCTCTGTTACTCGATGTATTTTTTGAGCGTTTCTACATAGGCTTCAAAGGCATTCAAACCTTCTGGAAGAATTTTGCAAGTGGTTAATGGTCTTTTGCCCCGAAAAGATTTCTCAATGGCGATGTATCCTGCCTTTTCCAATTTGTCCAGTTGAACGCTAAGATTACCGGCAGTTGATTCTGTTTTTTCTTTTAGAAAAGTGAACTCCGCTTCCTCCACACTGATGAGTAAAGACATCACTGCAAGACGCAACTGAGAATGTAAAAGGGGATCTAAAGGCTTAAACTCGCTCACGATAGGTTGTTTTCAGGTAATAACCAGGGACCAAATATCCTAAAATCATCGCAATTCCTGCTATCAGGTACTGATCGTTGACTGGCAATAAAAAGGCAATCACTGCTCCTGCCATCAGAAGTATTCCACAATTTCGAATTACATTAACCCGAACAAGAATCCCTGTACTGATTACTCCTATTCCGGCAAGAATCAAAATGATCGGATTTTGCTGAAAACTTAGCGTAGACATAAAACTCAATGTGATCAACATCCCCACAAAAACTGAAATCCAAATTCCACCGAGCATATCATCCAAATGGGTTTTTACCCGAGCTCGATTTCGCTTACGAATACTATCCCAGATGCTGACTCCAGTGGCAGGGATGGTTAGCAACCAAACAATATGTGGAGTCTCATATCCAATTTTTTCCAAAGTGTAGTGCCCAAAGTTGCAGATCGCAACCACCCAGCCCCATAGCAGCAATTGGAAACTTCCATCGCCTGCGGCTTCTCTTTTCGCTTTGCTGATCATCTGCGTGATGAGCTCCAAAGACTCTTTACTACTCAGTTCTTTTTCCATATTTTTTGAATTATATCATTCATAACGGGACAAACATAAATAGGTTTATGTTATAAACCTATTTATTCAAAAATTATTTTTTTCTTCTTTCTTCAGTTGGATTGATTAGCCGCAATTCCTAAAATATTTTTTAACTTCTATGCTCAAACGCTTGGCATTCACATCATGAAAAACATATTTGACCCAAAAACCACCGATGAATTAATTGGTAGAATCAATGCGTTAAACCCAGATACTCCTGCACGTTGGGGCAAGATGACGGTAGCTCAAATGCTCGCCCACAGCATTGTCGCCTACGATATGGCCTTTACAGATACCTATCCAAAGCCAAATGCTTTGATGCGGTTTATACTTAAGACATTTGTGAAAAACGGGGTAGTCAATGAAACGCCTTATCCAAAGAATTCAAGAACTGCACCGGCATTTATTATATCCGATCGACGAGATTTTGAAAAGGAAAAGGCAAGATTAATTGGCTACCTAGTCCAAACAAGAGATCTGGGAGCTTCACATTTTGAAGGCAAAGAATCTCTTTCTTTTGGGCCGATGAGTGCTGGCGAATGGAACAATCTCTTTTATAAACATCTTGATCATCATTTAACCCAATTTGGTGTATGAACCATCCCGCAAAATCTATCCGCCCTTTTATCGGTGCAAAAAATTACACCGAAAGTATTCGCTTTTATACCACGTTGGGATTTACTGTTCATTCCCTTGGCTCTAAGATGTCGGTGGTAAGCGTGAATGAACAACTCTCCTTTTATTTGCAAGATGCCTATGTAAAGGATTGGGTAGACAATACTATGCTCTTTTTAGAGGTAGAGGACCTTCAGCATCATTGGGAAGCGATGAAGGTTCTTGGCCTTCCAGATAAATTTCCGGGAGTTCGCCTTTCTGATATAAAAGTAAACGACTGGGGAAGTGAATTTTTTCTTCATGACCCAAGCGGAATACTTTGGCACTTTGGTGTTTTTAAATCTTAGTTTTTTATAACTTACTAAGAGCTTGTCCGTAAACACTTTAAAACTTAAACTTTCTTAACTATGAAAATGATCCTTGCTTCATTTCTTCTGGTATTTTTGACCAGCTCTGTCCTTTTTGCTCAGGAAAATTCTGATCGAACACATGATATGAATAAATTTCTCTCTAAAAACATAATGTACCCTATTGAAGCTCGCTCAAATGAAGTAGAGGGCTTAGTGGTAATTCAAGCTACTTTCGATGAGCAAGGGCAACCCATAAAGACATTAGTGATTTCTGGAAATGATTTATTGGCTGAGGAGGTAACGCGAACAGTAACCGCCCTTACCCAAAACTGGAATCCCGAGTACCTAGGCAATCGACCTAAGGCTGACTCTTACCTAATGAGCTTTCAATTCAAAATAGTAAAGGAGGAGAAAAGCTCCACGAAAATAAAGCAAATGCCAATGACGGAATATGCTGATCTTATGCAAAATCCAGAAAAGCAATTGAACCATGGCTTAGAAAACAATCCGTATAACTTCAAATTATATCAAGAGCGGGCAGAATTATATACTTCCTTGAACTTACCAGTTCTTGCAGAGAAAGATTTGATGCTTGCGGAGTATTTCAAGCAAAAGATGCTGACTGAGGTAGTGATAGTTGGCTACCAAGTCAAAAATAAAAGCCTTTCCGCTTTAGATTAAAGGTTAAAGCTTTTCAGAATAGCAAAGGGAAGAAAACGATAGATTTTCTTCCCTTTTTTCTTTAAACCTATAAAATTCCAGATAGCCGATTCATGAATGAAACCTGCTGAAATATTTAAAAACAAGCTTAATCTGGCTAATTTTCTAACTAGAGCAAGCTTTACTTTAAAAACTCATTCTTTTGAGACCGATCAGATTTAGTTAATATTGTACACTTGTAGCAACCTTAGTTAATCCTTGTCTTTAATTTCCCGCCTTCTTTCTATCCTGATTTCCATTCTACTTTTTAGCCCAGTAATGGCTCAAAAGGATAGTCCATTTAATTTCTCTGGGCCAAAAGTTACGGCTGAATTCGTCTTGTCTGAAATCATTAGCTACCCCAAAGAAGCAGCAAGAGCACGAAAAGAAGGCAGAGTGGTTTATCAAGTCAAAATAGATTCCTCTGGTAATTTGGTAAGCTCCAAACTCGTTGAAGAAACTCATCCAGCCTTCAAGGAAGAGGCCCAAAAAGCAATGAAATACTTGGAAGCAAGTTGGTACCCGGAATTATTGGGATTAAAAGCTACCGGAGAAAATTATTTAGTAGTGATGACATTTGCTAATTTAAACCTGCAAGTAGATCCTGCTGATCGACTTGCGCAAGCCAGTCGATTACTTGATAAAGGAAAAGTTGAAAAAGCGATCCCCATTCTCACTCGATTAATTGAAGACTATCCTTTTGGTAAGGAATACTATGAGACAAGAGCAAAAGCATTTGCTCTAATTAGAAATAATGTTGAATCTGAAAAAGATACCCAACAGATCATAAATTTAGAAAAAACGGTCTTGATCGACTTAACAACATTCATGTATAGCACTAGATCCAAGGTTCCAATTTCGTTTTAACTAAAACACTATGAAACTATCAACTCTAATTTTACTTGCTTTTGTATTTACAGTTTTTCAAGCATGCAAGCCCACGCTAAAGGAAGCTGAGACAGAAGAAAATTTAATTGAGGAAACCGATGTCTACGAAAATTTTTCTCATAACTCCATGAATTCACTCGATTGGAATGGAACTTACAAAGGAATCTTACCTTGTGCAGACTGTGAAGGGGTAGAAACAATTTTGACTTTCAATCCTGATCAAACCTATATCTTAGTTACGAATTACTTGGGAAGAAATGATGCCTTAGAGGAAGAAAAAAGAGGCTCTTTTTCGTGGAATGAGACGGGATCCATTATTACGCTTTCCAATATCAAATCAGGACCAAACCAATATAAGGTAGGTGAAAACCGTATCTGGCATCTCGACATCAATGGAGAAGTGATTACCGGAGATTTAGCAGATCATTACGTTTTGACAAAATCGTTATGACTATTTAAACCGAACGATTTTTCCATGAGCCTTTGAAGTCATTTCCTTAGGGACTACTGCGGTAATTTGATTGAAAAGGAGTTCAACCAATTTTTGCTTCAGAAAACTTCGATTCAATATGATACTCACTTCCCGGATTGGAGCTATGCCTTTGAAGGGTCTCAATCGGCCTCTTTCTTCTTTTGATAGCTCCAAAGTCGCCAATTCTGGCAGTAAAGTAACTCCTTGGTAACGATTGACCATATTTTTCAAACCTTCCAAAGAACCGCTTTCATAATGAAAATTCGTAGGGCCGCTCATCGTCTGATCGCAAAGATTGAGCACCTGATCTCGGAAGCAATGGCCTTGCTGTAAAACCCAAAAATCTTCCTTTTTCACTTTTGTGGGATCAAAAAACTCTTCCCTCAACAAGGGATGATCTTGGGATAGGTAGGCATAAAATTTCTCGTAAAACATGGGCTTCTCCAAAATTCCTGTTTCGTCCAACGGAGTGACCACAATCCCCAAATCCAACTCATCATTTTTTAACTTTTTGACCACTTCTTCTGTGACCATTTCTTGGACCACGAGGTTTACTTTAGGATATTTTTCAACAAAATTTCGAATAAATAGGTGAAGTAAATAGGGTGCGAGCGTCGGAATAATACCAAGTTTGACCACTCCTGAAATATCCCCTTTCAGGTGAGCTACTAGCTCAAAAATCCCTTTGCTTTCAGACAAAACCCGTTTTGCTTGTGCTATAATTTGAACTCCAATCTCGGTTGGAATCACTGGCATTTTGCTTCGATCAAATAGAATCACGCCCAGATCACGCTCCAGTTTACTTAATTGAGCACTTAGTGTGGGTTGTGTGACAAAGCAGCTTTCCGCGGCATTTCCAAAGTGCCTATGCTTGTCCACCGCAATGAGGTATTCGAGTTGTTGGATCGTCATATATTCTAAAGTATCAAAATACCAAAAGAGTTTCCGCTACCCACTTTTCTCCACCTGTCAAATACCTCGATCTTAATTTCTCTAAACTCAAGAAAAGCTGTAATTTATTCCCACTCAATTCATTAAACCTAAAATCATGAGCAAGTCCTCTTTTTCAAGAAGAAAATTCCTCGCCACTTCCCTGCTTACTACGGCCGGACTTGGCGCACTGCCGCAGCTCTCCTTCGGAGCTAGTGCAAAGACATTAAAATCTAGAGATACCTCAAAGGTCCGTTTAGGATTCATAGGAGTCGGTCGGCAAGCTATGGGCTTATTGGGAAATTTTATGAAAAACCCCAATGTGGAAGTTATGGCTGCCGCCGATGTGTATAAAATCAAACTAGATCGCTTTAAAATCCGAACAGAAAAACTCTATGCTGATCGAGGGGGAAAAGCGGGAGAAATCGGCCTTTATGCTGATTACAAAGATCTCCTAAAAAGAAGCGATGTAGATGCGGTGGTAATTGCCTCCCCAGATCATTGGCACGCCTTGATGGCCATCCATGCTTGCAAGGCAGGAAAGGATATTTACTTAGAAAAGCCGCTGACCTTCACCATCAAAGAGGGTCAGGAGTTAGTAAAAGCCGTTCGCTCCAATGGAATTGTCTTAGGGGTAGGAAGTATGCAACGTGCCGGTGGTAACTTCCAACACGCAGTTCGAATGGTTCAAAAAGGCTACTTGGGAAAAATCTCAACTGTATATGCAAACGTGGGCACACCTCCATTTCCAAAAGAAATTGATTTTGAGGCACAGGCTGTCCCTGCAGGATTGGATTGGAAAACATGGAACGGACCAATTCCGGAAGTTCCCTATTTTCCAGATCTGAATCCTCCAATTAGTCTTAATCCCGAGGAGAATGAGAAAGCTTGGGGAGCTTGGCGTTGGTACAAGAAAACCGGTGGAGGATTGATGACTGACTGGGGAGCTCACATGTTTGATATTGCCCAGTGGGGAATCGGAATGGATCGTAATGGTCCGGTAGAAATAATTGTGGATAAAGGGGAAGAGCCGATGAAATACCGCTATGCAAATGGAATCGAGATGATCGTCTCACCCTTTGATGACAATACTAGACAAGGGGTAAAGTTTATTGGGGAAAAGGGATGGATAACAGTTTCAAGAGGGAATTATGCTACTTCAGTAAAGGAATGTGAAATGAGTTTTGACAAAGAACAATTGGGTTTTTCGCCTCATCATATAGATTTTATCGATTCCGTGTTGATGCGAAAGGATCCAATCGTACCGGTAGAAGTGGGTCATAGTACTTGTACGGTTTGTACGATTGGAAATATTGCTCACGACCTTGGCCGTTCATTAAAATGGGATCCAATTGCCCAGGTATTTATTGGAGATGCCGAAGCAAACGCTCGATTGCATTACAATTATGAAAATGGGCTAGCGCTATAATTTCAATTAACTATTAGAATCCAAAGGCATCAAAATTTAATTTTTGATGCCTTTTTTTAATCCTATTCCATTAAATTGTGTTAAATCTAACTATTCATGATATGAATCCTTCTCAAAGCCTTTCGCTCCATCTTTACACCAGTTCAAGAATTCTAATTCAATTGATCCAAGGTAGGTTGAATGAGTTTGGATTGACTTATCCACAGTATTTGGTTTTGGAAGTGTTGTGGAAAGAAGATGGTTTACGTATTAATGAAATCGGTAAAAGACTTGAATTGGATTCTGGAACCCTGACTCCTCTCCTAAAAAAACTCGAAGCCATGAACTTCGTGAAAAGGCAACGAGGTGAAGCCGACGAACGAACTGTCACAGCAGAATTAACCTATCCGGGCAAATCCCTTCAAAGTAAACTAAGGGCTAGCTTGGCCAGCTTTGATGAATTGCTTCAGGGATTTCCTGATCTAGCCATAGATTCCCTAAACCAAAACCTCGCTGAGTTGTTAGAAAGTCTGAAATCATTGAAAAATTCAGAAAATGGAAAAACTTAATATTGATTACACAGCAGTAGCAATTAACACTGGCGGAAGAAAAGGTCATGTAAAAACTGATGATGGATTGCTAGATTTTGATGTCACTATGCCAAAGGAGATTGGTGGAGAAGGTGGAAAAACCAATCCCGAGCAACTTTTTGCAGCTGGATATGCTGCCTGTTTTGGTGGTGCTTTGGGAGCTGTGGCTGGTAAGGTCAGTTTGCGAGATTCTGAGATAAAAGCAAAAGTTCATCTTGGAAATTACGGTCCAGGATCATTTGGCTTAGCTGTGGATATCGAAGTAAAGATCCCTCATGCTTCATCCTTGGAAGAAGCCCAAAAATTAGTCGATGCAGCTCATCAAGCTTGTCCTTACTCAAAAGCCACTCGAGGAAATATTGAGGTGAATGTGAAGGCAGTAGTCTAAAACCAGTAGTATTGGAATAAGAAAGGCTAGGGTTTTCCTAGCCTTTCTTATTTAGTCTGGTTCAAATCTTTAGACTTGGATTTCTTCCGATCTTCCTATCACATTTTAATCGCTGATTGAGAGTTGGAAATTCAAGCCTATTGGATATATCAAATAACTACGACCCCTTTACCCAACATTTTTCTATCTAATAATGCCTGCAAGGCATCCGGAGCTTCTGATAAAGAATACTGCTTACTAATATGCTGGTGAATTTTCCCTTCCTTAATCCACTGAACTAGCTGCCCAATATTTTGAAAGCTTTGTTTAGATTCAAGTTTGGAAAACTGTCCCCAAAATACGCCCATAATGGCGCAGCCTTTCAACAAAGGAAGATTCATTGGGATTTTTGGTATTTCACCATTAGCAAAGCCCACAATCAGGTAACGCCCTTTCCAGGCAATTCCTCGCAATGCAGCTTCTGTATAATCTCCACCTACTGGATCGTAAATTACATCCACCCCTTTTCCTCCGGTCAACTCTTTGATCCGAGTTTTCAGATCTTCAGTGGAATAATTGATCGTTTCGGAAGCGCCCTTTTCGCGACACAGCGCAAGCTTCTCATCAGAAGAGGCAGCAGCAATGACTTTTGCTCCCATCACATTTCCTAATTCCACAGCCGCTAGTCCGACTCCGCCGGCAGCGCCTAGAACTAGCAATGTTTCTCCAGGCTGGAGATGCGCCCGATCTTTCAGTCCATAAAATGAAGTGCCATAAGTATATAATGTAGTCGCGGCAATCTCTGGAGTTAATCCCGGAGGCATTGCAAAAACTCGATCTACATCCACTGCTACTTTTTCTGCAAAGCCACCCCAGCCACAAAGCGCCAATACCGATTGCCCGACTTGGAATTGCGTTACTCCTTCTCCAACTTCAATAACTTTCCCAGCCACCTCTCCTCCTGGTGAAAAAGGTAACTCCGGTTTAAATTGATACTTATTTTGAATGATCAAAGCATCTGGAAAATTAACCCCACAAGCTGCTACTGCTATCAAGATTTGATTCTTTACCGGTTTGGGATCTGGGAGTTCCCCTAAAGTCAGACTTTCCGGGAGGCCAAATTGATTACAGATGATTGCTTTCATAGTTAAAATTTTGCCACAGAGGCACGAAGACACATAAGATTTTTTAAATTAACATTTTTAAATCAATGAGTATATAAACTTTTGTGAATTACGGGAAGCCAACAGATTTTGAGGAAAAGATTGGAAGAGCGGTTGTGCATGCCGCATATACAATTCACAAGACTTTAGAACCGGGACTTTTAGAGCGGATATATCAGGTTTGCATGGAGCATGAGCTCAAAAAAATAGGTTTTGATGTGAAGCGGAAAGTAAATATTCCGATTTGCTACGATGGAATTTTGTTTGACGAAGGACTCCGGCTGGATTTATTAATTAATGATCGAGTCATTGTAGAACTTAAGGCAGTAGATCAGGTCAATCCAATTTGGAAGGCTCAAATTATAAGCCCTCTCAAACTATCTCAATTGAGGTTGGGTAACCTGATCAATTTCAATGTGCCCTTGATCAACAAAGGCATCAAACGTGTTTTAAACACAAAACAATTATAATGTTTCTTAATGTCTTTGTGCCTTTGTGGCAGAAATTTGAGTAAATCTAGTAAGTGAAAATCAAATAAAACTAGGCATTTCCTGCCGAAAAGGATAATTTTGAGGCCTTTACTAAAACACAAAATTCTTTTATGGCTGTTAACGATTTTATCCATTCCAATAAAGACCGATTCCTCAACGAATTACTCGATTTACTCCGCATTCCTTCCGTAAGTGCTGATCCTAAATTCAAAAACGAGGTCTTTGCTGCGGCAGAATTTGTCAAAAATTCCCTTGAGAAAGCAGGCGCTGATAGGGTAGAAATCTGTCAAACAGCAGGCTATCCAATTGTGTACGGGGAAAAAATCATTGACCCAGCCTTACCGACAGTTTTGGTATATGGTCATTACGATGTGCAGCCAGCTGATCCCTATGAACTTTGGGATTCTCCTCCATTTGAGCCAGTAATCAAAAACACTAAAATCCATCCTGAAGGAGCCATTTTCGCAAGAGGATCAGCTGATGATAAGGGTCAGTTTTACATGCACGTGAAAGCTTTTGAAGCCATGATGGCAGAAAATGACTTGCCTTGTAATGTAAAATTCATGATCGAGGGAGAAGAAGAAGTCGGTTCAGACAATTTAGACAAGTTCGTCATTGAAAATAAAGAGCGACTAAAAGCCGATGTGATTCTGATCTCAGATACACACATGATCTCTATGAAGAACCCATCTATTACTGTTGGGCTTCGTGGCATGGCCTATATGGAAGTAGAAGTTACTGGGGCCAATCGGGATCTTCACTCTGGCACGTACGGTGGAGCAGTGGCTAATCCAATCAATATCCTTTGCGACATGATCGCTTCGATGAAAGATGAAAACAATCACATCACCATCCCGGGCTTTTATGATAAAGTACAAGAGCTCACTGAAGCTCAGCGAGCCAGATTAAACGAGGCTCCTTTTAGCCTAAATGAATACAAAGAGAAACTAGACATTGCCGATGTAGAAGGGGAAAAAGGCTATACCACTATTGAGCGAATCGGAATCCGTCCAACGTTAGATGTCAATGGAATCTGGGGAGGCTATATTGGTGAAGGAGCTAAAACAGTTTTGCCATCCAAAGCTTCTGCTAAAATCTCCATGCGTCTGGTACCAGATCAAGACTGGAGAGAAATAGCTGCCATTTTCGAAAATCATTTCAAATCCATCGCGCCGGATTCTGTCAAAGTAAAGGTGAAAGCGCATCATGGCGGTGCTCCAGCGGTAGTTTCAGATTCCTCACTAGGATATCAGGCTGCAGAGGCTGCAATGGAGGAAACATTCGGTAAGCGTCCTATCCCAACACGCGAAGGAGGCTCCATACCGATTGTTGCTTTGTTCCAAAAGGAACTAGGATCGGATCCAATATTGTTTGGCTTTGGACTGGATACAGATGCACTTCACTCACCGAATGAACATTATGGGGTGAAGAACTATTTTATCGGTATTGAGACGATTGCGGCTTTCTTCAAGCATTTTAGAAAACTTAGCAAATAGTAGTCATTTGTGATTGGGGAAACTAAGGTTTCCTCAATCAATTCCTTTCAAAATTGATTTCATTTAGAAAAGACTTGCGTTGACCAAAAATAGATTTACACATTTGCCGAGTATTAAGACTGGCTTGCTTTTGCTCCCTTTGCTACTTCTGTTTTCCTTCTTGGCTCAAGCTCAATTAGTAAAGCCTCCGAAGTGGACCCTCACCTTGCAGCCTAAAGAACTCCAAATGGGGAGCCCTGCTAATTTGGTGATGGAAGCAGAAATTCCGATGGGCTGGTATGTATATTCCAATGATTTTGCGAAAGATCTTGGGCCGATTCTAACCACATTTGAACTTGAAAAATCAAGTGCTGCTTCCACCAATGGAAATCTAAAAGCCATCAATCCAAAGAAGAAATTTGATGAGATTTGGGAAGGAGATGTCACTTTTTTTTTAGGAAAAGGAAGATTCGAACAGCCTTTGATGATCAAATCTGGCTCAGGGCTAATTAAAGGGATCCTAAGCTATCAAATGTGCTCCGACCTCACTGGACAATGTGTAAACTATGAGGAAGATGTAGAAATCAATTTCAAAGCGAGCCCAGGTCAACAAACCCAAGAAACATCCATTCCAGTAGTAGAGAATCCAGAAACCATTGCTTCTGACCCCATCGCTGATACGACTAGTTCAGAATCCCCATTCACTCTTTCAGATGAGGAGAAAGCCGAATTAGCACCTGAACCGATCGCTACTGAGTATAGTACTGAAGTAGCCCAAGAGTCTCTTTGGGGATTTATGATTTTAGCTTTTCTTGCAGGCTTGGCAGCACTACTTACTCCTTGTGTATTTCCAATGATCCCGATGACTGTCAGCTTTTTTACCGGTCGGGCAACTAGCAAGGCTGCGGGGATTCGAAATGCCTTCATTTATGGCTTCTCTATTATTGCCATTTATACCATTGCTGGGACAGCGGTTGCCGCAATCCAAGGGCCTGAATTTGCAAATTGGCTAGCCACTCATTGGGCGCCCAATCTATTTTTCTTTGGAATCTTTATTTTCTTCGCGCTAGCCTTCCTAGGGATGTTCGAAATCACTCTGCCTTCCAGCCTAGTCAATAAAGTGGATGAAAAAGCAGAAAAAGGTGGTTTGATCGGAGTCTTCTTTATGGCCTTTACCTTGGTCTTGGTTTCTTTCTCTTGTACTGGCCCAATTGTAGGTTCGATTCTGATCAGCTCCGCGGGTGGTGAATTGGTCAAGCCGGTGCTGGGAATGTTTGCTTTCTCATTGGCCTTCGCGATTCCGTTTACGCTCTTCGCCATTTTTCCTGAGTGGATGAATCGACTCCCAAAATCTGGTGGCTGGTTGAATTCAGTGAAAGTTGTCTTGGGATTTCTGGAATTAGCCCTTGCATTCAAATTCCTTTCCATCGCAGATCAGGTATATCATTGGGGCATTTTGGATCGAGATATTTTCCTGGTAATCTGGATTGTGATTTTCGCAGCATTGGGGCTTTACCTTTTAGGAAAAATAAGGTTGCCACATGATTCTCCTATGGATCACATCGGGGTTCCAAGATTACTATTGGCCCTGCTTACATTCATGTTTGTGGTTTATATGATTCCTGGACTTTGGGGCGCTCCGCTCAAATACCTTAGCGGATATTTGCCTCCACTCACAACACAGCAATTCAAGATCGGGGAAGGATATTCGAATGCTGAACCGGAAAGAGTAACGGTGAAATATGGAGACTTGCTCGAAATACCTTTCGGCATCCAAGGTTACTTTGACTATGAAGAGGCATTGACTGCTGCAAAAGCTCAAGGCAAGCCACTCCTGATCGACTTCACCGGTCATGGCTGTGTGAACTGTCGGAAAATGGAAGAAAATGTCTGGTCAGACCCGCAAGTTTTAGCTCGCATGAAAAATGATTTTGTGATGGTGGCACTGTACATCGATGAACGACTTGAGCTTCCGGAAGGCGACTGGTATACGTCTTCTTATGACGGGAAAGTAAAAAAGACGCTAGGTAAGCAAAACGCAGATTTCCAGATCACCCGATTCAATAATAATGCGCAGCCTTACTATGTGATTCTGGATCATGAAGAAAAACTGCTAGCTGCACCAAGAGGGTACGAAACCAATATTCAGGAATTTCTTGAGTTTTTGGATGGAGCTAAAAATGAATTTGAAATTCGGAATTAAAAAATTTAAAATGGAGATTTCTTTCATTCTGAATTATCAATTTTTTATTCCTTTAACCCTTCAATTATCCGATTTTTTACCGCTTTCTGCACTGCTTCCAGTATGGAGTGCACTTGGAGTTTGCCGTAGATGATATTCTCGATATGCCTGTGGACAGTCTTGGGAGAAATAAAAAACATCGCTGATCTGATTGTAATTAAGCTCTTTGGAAGTTTACCCCAAGATCTCAAATTCTGTCGAGGTAATTTTCAACTTGAAAATGTATTTGATTTTAAATGATTTTCAGATTATCCGTAAATCTCTTCCAATATCTGAGCTAATCGTACACTGGCAGCTACCAATCTTTCCTCCAATGCATCATTGGATTCATACATGTATACCCAGCTGATTTTTTTATTCTCTGGCAGCTTGTAAACAAGCGGACGAAGCGCCACTGCTTCTTTTAACCAATCTTCCATGCTTGCATTGCGATAAGTCTGTCTTAGCTCAGGCGTTAATCTGATATAAAGTTCATCAGCAAGTTCGGTATAGCTCATTCCTTTCCGATCAATCATTCCACTATCCCAAATCGAATGAAGATTAGTCTGTTGATTGAAAAACTCGACTCTTACATCATTCCCTCCACGATCTTCACCAGTACCTACATGTAAAGGTTGATGAATATCCTCCACCATGTGAATGAGCATTTTTAACTTTTCAGCCTCCTGTTTTGGCGAAAGATTGCCTGCTTTCAACTCTACTTTCAATCGGTTGATCGCTTCAAAAGCATCCCCTCCTTTTTCCTGATGCGCAGAATCATACTCGCCATTTTTAGAAGTCAAATAATGCCAAGAGTTGGCATAATCGTACGAATTATCAGAGCGGATCTCATCCATCCAGGTCCCACTACGGCCTATCGACATCGGGAAAAGAACTTTTTCCACCTTTTTACGGACTGACTTTTTCATTTGTTGCTCGGCCATGTAGCCTATAAGATAATGACCTAGCTGTCCCCAAGCGGATGCCTGCTGCACAGAAAAAGCAAGCAGGAATACAAAAAGCAATGATTTTTTCATAAGTGTAATTAAATTTCTGCTGCGAAAATAAGGGATTAATAGGGGATTGGGAATAGGAAATGATTAAGCTTTTTCTAATTCGGAAACAGCTAGCCAAGCCATTAGTCCCGCGCCGATCTCCAACGCATCCTCATCAATATCAAAAGTAGGTGTATGCACTCCAGAGATGATTCCCTTCGCTTCGTTTCTGGTACCAAGTCTATAAAAACATCCATCTATTACTTGCGAATAGTAAGCAAAATCTTCCGCTGCCATCCAGATGTCTAGGTCAAGTACGTTCTCCTCTCCCAAATAGGCTTTAGCTGCCTCAGTCGCCCGAGCCGTCATTTCAGGGTCATTTTGAAGAAACGGATAACCCTTACGAATTTCAAAATCCAGCTCTCCACCCATTCCTTCCACTATTCCATGTGCGATTTGGAGCATCTTTTGATGAGCTTTAGCACGCCAGTCTTCATTCAAGGTTCGGAAAGTCCCTTGAATTTTCACCTCATTGGGAATTACGTTTGTAGCTCCCAAAGCTTCCACTCTTCCAAAGGAAAGTACAGAAGGAATCTTTGGACTTGCCGCTCTACTAACTACTTGTTGAAGAGCGACTATCATGTGTGAAGCAATTAAGATCGGATCAATCAAGCTTTCAGGCATCGCTGCGTGTCCTCCTTTTCCTTTGACTGTGATGTATAATTCATCCGCAGAAGCCATATATAGTCCTTGGCGAAATCCTACTTTACCTACGGGGATAAATGGCATCACGTGCTGGCCAATAATACCTTGAGGTCGGGGGTTTTCCAAAACACCATCTTTAATCATCAAAGAAGCTCCACCAGGAGCAACTTCTTCTCCGGGTTGAAAAATTAATTTGATTGTGCCCTCAAATTGATCCTTTAATTCATTCAAAATTTTTGCTGCCCCTAGTAAGGACGCAGTATGTGCATCATGCCCACAGGCATGCATGACTCCAGGATTTTGGGATTTATAAGGAACATCATTTGCCTCAATAATCGGCAAGGCATCCATATCAGCTCTTAAAGCAATAACTTTTTTACTAGGATTTTTTCCTTCGATCAATGCTAACCAGCCGGTAGTGGCTTTTTGCTCAATTTGAGTGATACCTAGGTTTTCTAATCGTTCTTTGACAAATGCCGCAGTTTTAAACTCTTGGTATGAAAGCTCGGGGTTTTTATGAAGGTGTCTTCGTGTAGCGATTACCTCTTCCTTATAAGCTTTTGCAAGCAATTTAATTTTCTCCTTCAACATTATCTTTCTCGGGTGTAGTGACAAAACCTTGCCGCTGAAAACGGTCCTGAATGATCCGGGCCGTTGGAAATTGGGGTTTGATTAAGGCAAAATTTTTCTGTGATTCTATTTTGAAATTATACTTTCCTACTTTGACTAAGTAACGGGGCTGTTGGTACTGCATTTCCACATTCATATCAGGGAAATACATGCGGAGATCTTCTTGAGTTTTGAAAGCTTTTTCCCGGTCTATCCCAGAATACACCAAAATAGTATATCCTGAGTAGTAGGCTTCGGAATTATTCTTTTCTATCATTTTCGCACTAACCTGCTGCAATTCGACATCAATCGATTGGTCGGATTTAGGAGCGGTTGCACCAGTAGATGACCTGGTCTCAGTCATAAAATCTGGGTATTGAGGCAAGGAGCTTATTCGAACATCTTCCTGATAGTTCGAATAGGAATTCTTGGAATCTGTGGTCTTATTGGTTTTACAACCAGCTAAAATCAACAGTACAGCAACTACCCAAAGGGTTCTCATGATTATTTAATTATCGATGACTACACAATTCCCATCCAAAACATCCTGCTCAACACTCTTGTATTTCACATCCGACTTAGTCGTGCCATTGGAATATTGGACAGTTACTTTATCATTTCTTCCATAAACTTTATCCGATTTGCGCGGAGCCACTACCTGTGGAGCAGGTCTTCCTGCATTGGAAGCTGCGATGGCTGCACGATTTGCTCCAGGATTCAATGTGCTTCCCGCCTCTGCTTTTGAAGCTTGAACCTGAGGTTCTGCTTGTCTTCGAGGCTGAACAGCATTTACTTGAGCAGGGTCCTGTTTTGGCAAGTCTGCTCTAGTTACGAAAGAAACCATGTCTTCGTTCAATTTACCGATAAAGCGCTTAAACATCTCAAAAGCTTCAAACTTATAGATCAACAATGGATCTTTCTGCTCATAAACAGCATTTTGAACTGATTGCTTCAAATCATCCATGTCTCGAAGATGTTCTTTCCAGTTTTGATCGATGATTGCAAGGGTTACATTTTTCTCTAAAGATCTTACTAACTCTCGGCCATCATTGGCAAGCATAGATTCCAAATTCACCACAACTCCGATTTGCTTCATTCCATCGGAAATCGGCACCATAATATCTTTAACAGTAGCTCCCCGCTCCTCCTGTACTCGAGTGAAAATCGGCAAGGCCGTCTCCATAATCTTATCATTTTTCTTTTGATAAGTCTCAAATGACAACGTATATAGCTCCCGGGTCAGGGTAGTTAAATCCTTTGATTTAAGTTCATTTTCATTGATCGAATAATCCACACCAAGTGTACTGAATGCATTCATGCGAAGGTTTTCCACATCTTCCGTGGATTTGGCCATATCGATGTGGCTCTCGGATACATCATAAATGATGTTGAGAATATCCAGCTCAAGACGCTCACCTTTAAGTGCATTCCTTCTCCGCTTATAAACCACTTCCCGCTGTGAATTCATCACATCATCATACTCGAGCAGTCGTTTTCTTGTGCCAAAGTTATTTTCCTCCACTTTACGCTGCGCTCGCTCAATTGACTTAGTAATCATACTATGCTGAATCACTTCGCCTTCTTCCAGACCCATTCGATCCATTAATTTTGCGATTCGTTCCGAACCAAAAAGACGCATTAAGCTATCCTCGAGAGAAACAAAGAATTGTGAAGAACCCACATCTCCTTGACGACCAGATCGTCCTCTTAGCTGACGATCGACGCGACGAGATTCGTGACGCTCAGTACCGATGATCGCCAAACCACCAGACTTCTTAGATTCTGGCGAAAGTTTGATATCTGTACCTCGCCCAGCCATGTTAGTGGCAATCGTAACCGTACCGCTTTGACCTGCTGCCGCGACCACATCTGCTTCTCGGGCATGCTGCTTGGCAT
The DNA here is from genome assembly GCA_017858365.1 of Algoriphagus sp. Taxonomy (GTDB): domain Bacteria; phylum Bacteroidota; class Bacteroidia; order Cytophagales; family Cyclobacteriaceae; genus Algoriphagus. The sequence continues at coordinate 52,767 of JAFMBQ010000001.1, forward strand.
TCAATACCTGATGCGGAATCTTCTTCAAAGTCAACATTCGACTGAGTACTTCGGAGATTTCAACCGAAGTCGTTCCCACCAAGACTGGTCGGCCAAGTGCTACTAATTCGTTGATTTCATCTACTACCGCATTAAATTTCTCTCGTACAGTTTTGAAAACTTTATCCTCACGATCATCCCGCTGAATAACTCGATTTGTGGGAATAACTACCACATCAAGCTTATAAATTTCCCAGAATTCTCCCGCCTCAGTCTCAGCTGTTCCAGTCATACCGGAAAGCTTATGATACATTCGGAAGTAGTTTTGGAGTGTAATCGTAGCGTAAGTCTGCGTAGCGTCCTCAACCTTCACATTTTCTTTAGCTTCAATCGCCTGGTGAAGTCCGTCCGAATACCGACGACCTTCCATCACACGACCTGTTTGCTCATCGACGATTTTCACTTTCCCGTCCACTAAGATGTACTCAGTATCGCGTTCAAACATGCAGTATGCCTTAAGCAGTTGGTTTACTGTGTGGATTCGCTGCGCTTTCGTGCTATAATCTTTGATCGCCTCTTCTTTGCGGATCAATTTCTCTTTATCGTCTATTTCTTCAGATTTTTCCAAATCAGCGATGACAATCCCGATGTCTGGTAAAATGAAAAATTCAGGGTTTTCATTCTTAGTAGTCATGGTTTCTATTCCACGATCCGTAAGATCTACTACATTGGTCTTTTCGTCAATAGTAAACAAAAGCGGCTCATCCGCCTCTGGCATATTACGCTTATTGTCTTGGAGGTAGAAGTTTTCCGTTTTTTGCAAAACCACTCGAATACCTGGTTCAGAAAGGTATTTAATCAATGGCTTATATTTTGGTATTCCTCGGAACGCTCTAAAAAGTGCCAACCCACCTTCTTTTTCATTGCCATCAGCAATCAATTTCTTGGCAGTTGATAGAAATCCTTGGATCAACTTCCGCTGCTCATCTACAAGTGCAGACACTCTTGGCTTCATGTCATCAAACTCATGGACATCACCCTTCGGTACCGGTCCTGAAATGATCAAAGGAGTTCTAGCATCATCAATCAATACTGAATCGACCTCATCAATCATGGCAAAATGATGCTTCCCTTGAACCAGGTCCCCAGCTTCGCGAGCCATATTGTCTCTTAGGTAATCAAAGCCAAACTCATTATTCGTTCCGTAAACGATATCACTTGCGTAAGCCTTCTTTCTTCCTTCAGAGTTAGGGGTGTATTTATCGATACAATCGACAGTCAAACCGTGGAATTCAAAAATTGGAGCATTCCATTCGGAGTCACGCTTAGCTAGGTAATCGTTTACTGTGACGATGTGAACACCTCTTCCAGCAAGCGCATTAAGGTAAGCAGGAAGTGTAGAAACCAAAGTTTTACCTTCACCTGTGGCCATTTCGGCGATATTACCTTTATGGAGCACCATACCTCCGATAAGCTGCACATCGTAATGAACCATATCCCAGATTACCTCAGTCCCAGCAGCTAGCCATTTGTTATGCCAGATGGCTTCATCGCCTTGGATTTCAACATTTTGCTTCGTAGCCGCAATCTCTCGATCTCTCTGATTGGCTTTAACTTTAAGTCCACCCAGTTCTTTGAATCTTCGAGCAGTTTCTTTCACTACCGCAAAAGCTTTAGGAAGCACTTTCATCAGGACTTCTTCCAATGCTTGGTCACGATCTTTTTCGATCTGATCGATTTGATTGAAAAGCTGATCCTTTTCATGAATGGCTGTAGCAGCCAATTCATCTACGCCAGATTTGATGCTGATAATTTTATCATCAAAGCTTTTAAGATGCTCATTGATTTGATCCTTGATTTCTTGGGTTTTCCCTCGAAGTTGATCATCACTTAGCCCCTTTAAGCCATCAAATTCAACGTTGATGTCCTTTACTAACGGAAGTAAATCCTTGATATCTCTATCGGACTTGGTACCAAAAACCTTTGCAAGTCCTTTTGCTATAAAATCTAACATTTTTGCTATTTGTAATTCTCAAACTGAGGGTTAAAATTAAGCCCTTTTTATTATAATTGATAATGAAGTCTCCGGTATGAAAGACTTCAAATTACGCTTTTAGAAAATAATTTTTCCTTGATACACTTGCTCTGCAGGACCAATCAGCCAAATTTCACTGAAGCTACCATCGGGATTCGAGTCAAATTTTACTGATAATTGCCCTCCTAGGGTATTTATTTTGATATAAGCATTTGGCTGATCTCCAGCAAATGCTAAAGCAGCAGCAGTGACACCTGTACCACAAGAGAGTGTTTCATCTTCAACACCACGTTCATAGGTTCGGACAAAGATCTGATCTCCAGTGATTTTTTCAACAAAATTAACATTTGTACCAGCTGGAGAATAGGCCTCTGCGTAGCGAATACGCTTCCCTTCTTCGAACACAGGATAAGTCGAAGCGTTTTCTACAAATCGAATGTGGTGTGGAGAACCAGTATTAAGGAAATGATCTGCCCCGCTATTCTGTACCCTGCTGGCATCCGCCATCTTTAGATGAATCTGCCCACTTTTAATTGCGGCCTCATGGGGACCGTCAATTGCCAGAAAACGAGTTTTTACTTTTATAATTCGAAGAAACTCCGCAAAAGCAACTGCACACCTTGCTCCATTTCCACACATACTTTGGCTTCCGTCTGCGTTGAAATAAATCATCTCAAAATCATAATCAGGATGATTTCTAATCAAAATTAATCCATCTGCACCGACACCAAATCGTCTGTCGCAAAGTCTAGAAATCAAAGCAAGATCGGTAGTGTCGATCAACTTTTGCCTGTCATCGATCATAACAAAATCATTCCCTGTTCCCTGATATTTATAAAAGATTAGTTCCATAGTGTTGTGAGTTTGCAAAACAGTCAAAAACCTATCCAAGGCAATCTGTGTTCACAAACTTAACTAACTTGTCGCAAAATCAGACTTATTGTCTGATTCTCAATTTCAAATCCTAGCATATAATGATTAATTTCAGTTTGTCATTAGATTCAACTTATAAACTATATAGAAAATGAAACCTCTAGAAACCATGATTTCCAGAAGATTATTTTTAGCCAATAGCTCCAAAGCAAGTATTGCTTTGGGATTGGCAGGCACAGGAATTTTAAGCGCATGTGCTGGAAATGCCGTGGGCGATGAAAAAGCAATACTTGCTACAAGTTTTACCCAAACGCCATTAGCCTTCGATTTTAATGCCCTCGAGCCGAATATCGATGCGATGACGATGGAGATCCACTATACTAAGCATGCCGCTGGCTATGCAAAAAATCTTGGAGAAGCCGTCTCTGAAGAGCAAGTAGATGTGAATAAACCATTGGAAGAGGTCTTATCGAAAATTGGTAGCTATTCTACAAAAATGAGAAACAACGGTGGTGGTCATTATAACCATGAGTTATTCTGGAAAGTAATGAGTCCAACAGGAGGAGGAAAGCCTGAAGGCGACTTGGCAGCGGCAATTGATTCCTCTTTTGGAAGCTATGATGCATTTGTAACCGAATTTGAAACAGCTGCAAAAACACGATTTGGATCAGGTTGGGCTTGGTTAGTAGTAGGCGATGATAAAAAACTGGCTGTAGGTTCTACGGCAAATCAGGATAATCCATTGATGGATATTTCCGATTTCAAGGGAGTTCCTCTTTTGGGATTGGATGTTTGGGAACATGCGTATTACTTGAATTACCAAAACAAGCGTCCAGACTATGTTTCTGCTTTTTGGAATGTAGTAGACTGGAATACTGTCAGTCAACGATTTGCAGCCGCTTCTGTATAAAATTCTAACTATTGAAACCAAAAAAGACCGGAATTCCCGGTCTTTTTCATTTATTTCATTCATTCAAAAAATTCTATTCATGCAAGATCCAAAATCTCTTACTTCTGTCGCTTTATTTCACGAAACCTTCAAGCATCCAATAGTATCGGATCCTGCTATCCCGTCTGAAACACGATGTAACCTTCGGGTATCCTTATTGGCCGAGGAGTTAAAAGAATTGGAAGAAGCAATAGAAAATAAGGATTTGGTGGAAATCGCTGATGCCCTTTGCGATTTACAATATGTCCTTTCCGGTGCGATTCTGGAGTTTGGCTTAGGAGAAAAATTCAAAACCCTTTTTGACGAGGTTCAACGCTCCAACATGAGCAAAGCCTGCGTAACCGAGGAAGAGGCAAAAGCCACTGTGGCACATTATGAGGCCAAAGGGACGCCTAGCTTTTATGAAAAAGAGGGTGATTTGTTTTTAGTCTTTAGAGAGGGGGATCACAAGACGCTGAAGTCAGTAAATTATTCTCCGGCGAATCTCAAAGGGATACTTGAGAAATAACTAGGAAGTCTTAAGAATTTTTCCTTGATGGTTTTTTAGTTCAATAATTCGGGCCGGCAGATTGTAGCCGGCCTTTTCTAATGCCATCAAAACTTCCAAGATCACATTACTTTTAACAACTACATCCAAAATCTTAAGATCGAAAGTGTCCACCCAAAAAGTGGCTTGAATATTCAGTGTACTTTCGGCAAGATCAAATACCCAAACGTTTGGACTTTTCTGATCAGCCAATACTCCCGGTACTCTTGAAACTGTATTTAGAATCAATTCCATTGCTGCATTGTAGTCAGAACTATAGTCCAAACCGATGATGAAATCGTAACGTAGAAATCCATCTATTGTAAAGTTGACAAGAGGGTTTTTTATGATGGTGGCATTCGGAATAAAAACATCTTTTCCATCGACTGTTTTAATCTGCGTATCTCTAAGGTTTAGGGTAAGAATTTGACCTCTAATCCCATTTATATCGACGACATCTCCTATCCGAAAAGGACGCTTAAATGCAAGCAAAATTCCAGCGAGAAAATTCTCACCAATATCTTTCAAAGCAAATCCAATAATAAAAGCTGAAATTCCAGCACCTGTCAAAAGTCCGGTAACAACTCCTGTAAGACCTATGATTCTGAAAATCAAAAGCAACCCGACCAAGATCACTAGAGCCTTCAAAATTGTAGCTAAGAAATTTGCAAGAAGAGGGTCTTGCATCCGCTTTGACAATTTTCTACTTAGAAATCTTTTGGATTGACGGGCTAGAAATACAAAAACCATCAGAATTGTAACTGATAGTCCAACTAGAATTAAGCCATGTCGGATGGTATGCCAATCCGTTTCAAAAAATTTAAAAACCTCTTCCATATTCAGGAATTTAAGAAAAAATCAAGTGTTATACTTTCGGATCAGAAATCAAATATGATTTCAAAACAAAAAGCCCCGTATTTCTACGAGGCTTCTGTACCAGGAGCGGGAATCGAACCCGCACGAGATTGCTCTCACAAGATTTTAAGTCTTGCGTGTCTACCTATTCCACCATCCCGGCTTCACTTGGACTTGACCAAGCTACTTATTGACCCTAAACAAGAAAGCCCTTGAATCAAGGGCTTTTTTGAGCGGGAGACGAGATTCGAACTCGCGACCCCGACCTTGGCAAGGTCGTGCTCTACCAGCTGAGCTACTCTCGCTTTTCTAACTTAGAACGTGATCTAAGCGTATTGTGGATGCAAAGGTAAGCTTCAGAAATAAATTTACAAGAATTCCTGCTATAATTTTTTTACAAATCGCCTTTAAATAAGCTTCTAATCTGATTTTCAATGGACTATCAAAAATCATAGGAGGAGAGAATTTTTATCATTTCCCCCAAATTCCTAGCATTAACCTTCTTTAAAATATTCTTTCGGTGAGTTCCAACAGTATTTAATGAAATATTAAGCACTTCCCCTATTTCTTTTGACTCCTTTCCATTTAGAATCATTTTGGCTATTTCTTTTTCTTTCTTGGTAAGATTAATTGTGAGCTTATCGGGAGTAGTTTTACTCACCAAAATGCGCTTACCATCCTGATTTTGATAGGAATAAGTCCAATCATATGACTTCACAGACGGAGGGGTCTGTAGCTGCAAAATCACATGTAGGTCTACGGCAAAATTTCCCTGCGAATCAATAATAAAGGGTTTTACTCTTCCCATTACCCAAATTACTTCTTGTGTAATTCGATGAACCCATCGAGTAGTGTAGCTAAATTCAAAGGTATATCTCTCTTCTAGCGAAAGTTTATGAAACGAATCGAATACTATTTTTTGAAATCTGAAAAGCTCTTCGCGATCTTCTGGATGGATCATAGAGAAAGATGCTTCCATTCCTTTTTCTCTAAAAATAGATTCTGGATATCCTGTGACAGATTCTAGCTCACCGGTAAAAAAAGCAAGACTTAAATTTCGGTAATCAAAACAAGCAATAATTAACCCTTCACGCATGCCGATGTTCTTACTTAAGGTTTCTAGCTCCGTAAGCATCTTCGCCTCATCAGGATAATTCTTAAATTCTTGCTCTTGCCAGTCCTTAAAAAACTTAGAATACTTGTCCTGCCTCCGTAAATTCTTTAAAAGTACTTTATCCATGAAAAATCAATCCTTTGTCGTATTAATCAATTAAAGATACAATAAATACAGCATCTAAGCTTCAATCTTATTCTTGATCTCATGTAGCTTCAATAAGGCTTCAATTGGTGAAATCGAATTGATATCAATTTTTTCGATCATTTCTTTTGCTTCTTTGAATTTAGGGTCAAGTTCAAACATGCTCAGCTGGAAATTATTTTTAGGGATAGATTTCAGATTTTCCTTTCCTTTTTTCACAGACTTATCCTGCTCCAAATGTGTCATTATTTCGGCTGCTCGCAACACAATTGGATTCGGCATTCCGGCCATTTGGGCTACATGAATTCCAAAACTATGCTCGCTTCCTCCAGGCTTTAATTTTCGCATGAAAATCACTTTATCACCTACCTCTTTTACCGATACATTGAAATTTTTGATCTTGGGAAAATCAGCAGCAAGTTGATTCAACTCATGGTAATGGGTCGCAAAAAGAGTCTTTGCTTTAAATGAAGGGTGATTATGCAAGTACTCGACAATGGACCAAGCTATAGAAACCCCGTCATAAGTCGAGGTTCCTCGTCCGATTTCATCCATCAATACTAAACTTCGGTCTGAAAGATTATTTAAAATACTCGCTGTTTCGGTCATTTCAACCATAAAAGTCGATTCCCCTTTGGATAAATTATCTGAGGCTCCCACTCGAGTAAAAACCTTATCAATTATTCCTATTCGAGCAAACGAAGCCGGCACAAAAGAGCCCATTTGAGCCATCAAGACAATCAATGCAGTCTGTCTAAGTAGAGCTGACTTACCGGCCATATTTGGCCCCGTAATAATGATGATCTGTTGGGTATCATTATCTAGGTAGATATCATTTGGCACATATTGTTCGCCATGAGCCAACTGCCTCTCGATGACTGGATGACGACCTTCTTTGATTTCGAGGGTTTCTGTATCGGAGATCTTTGGTCGACAATAATTGTTTGAATTAGCTACCATAGCAAATGATAGCAGCGCATCCAAAGTACCCAACACCCTTGCATTCTGCTGAATTTGAATGACATACTGAGCTGCTTCTTCCACTAATGCCTGGAAATACCGTTGCTCGATCCCCACCATTTTTTCTTCCGCATTGAGGATTTTTTCCTCGTATTCCTTTAGTTCTGGAGTGATGTAGCGCTCTGCATTTACTAAGGTCTGCTTTCTAATCCATTCTTGTGGAACCTTGTCTTTGTGCGCGTGAGTAACTTCCAAGAAATAGCCAAATACCTTATTAAATGCAATTTTTAAAGAAGTGATCCCCGTATTTTCAATTTCTCTTTTCTGGATTCGGATCAAAAAATCCTTGCCAGAAGTAGCTAATCCTCGGTACTCATCGAGTTCAGGATCCACACCATCTCTAATAATGCCTCCTTGGTGTGTGAGCATAGGGGTATCTTCTTTCAATTCTTTATCGATTTTCTCAAGCAAAAACTCACAGAGGTGCAATTGATCGCTGAGCTTTTTTAGCGTAGGATTCTTTTGAGTTTTGAGGAGTTCCTTGATCGGCTTAGTGACCAAAAGAGCTTTTTTGATTTGATTGAGTTCTCTTGGATTAGCACGGCCCACGACCACTTTGGAAATCAATCGCTCCAGATCTCCGATCAATTTCAAGGAACCTAGAATTTCCTCAATTAAAGTTGGATTTTGAAAAAAGAAATCGACCACATTCAGCCGCTCTTCAATCAGGTTCTTCTCTTTTAATGGCAGCACTAACCACTTTTTCATCATCCGCGATCCCATCGGAGTGACCGTCTTATCGAGGATAGAAATCAGAGGAACGCCCCCTTCATGCTGTGCAAATACCAGCTCTAAGTTTCTGATGGTAAACTTATCGAGCCAAACATATTTCTCCTCAGCGATTCTTGAGATCGAAGAAATATGTTGAATCTCCTTATGCTCTGTTTCCTCGAGGTAATACAAAATCGCTCCAGCTGCAATAATCCCAGAATCCAACTCTTCGATTCCAAATCCTTTAAGGTTTGCTGTTCCAAAATGCCCCTTAAGTTTTTCATAGGTGAAATCCTTTTGAAAGACCCAATCCTCGCAATGAAAAGTGATGTATTCATCTTTCAATAAATCAGCAGCTACTTTTTTGGAGGCTTTGGAATAGATTATTTCTGAAGGGGCAAAGCTTTGAATCAGCTTTTGCAGGTAGGAAATCTTTCCTTCTGCGCACATAAATTCTCCGGTAGAAAGATCTAGAAAAGCAATACCATGCACATCCTTTCCAAAATGAATTGAGGCGAGGTAATTGTTTTTTCGAGTATCCAATACCTGATCATTAAATGAAAGTCCTGGAGTAACCAGTTCTGTAACCCCTCTTTTGACGATCCCCTTGACCGACTTCGGATCTTCTAATTGGTCACAAATCGCAACTCGATTACCGGCTCTAACCAGCTTTGGCAAGTACGTGTCTAAAGAATGATGTGGAAATCCGGCCAATTCGATGTGAGAAGCTGCGCCATTAGCCCTCTTTGTCAGTACGATATCCAATATTTTGCTTGCTCTGATCGCATCCTCACCAAAAGTCTCGTAGAAATCTCCAACACGAAATAACAATAGCGCCCCCGGATGCTTTGCTTTGATCGCATTGTATTGCTTCATTAGTGGAGTTTCGTTTCCGTCTTTTGACTTACTCATGAGTTGGGCTTAACTTTTATTTCTGGGAAAAATTCGGGTGATTCAAGGCTCAAATTAACGTAATCAAAAAGGAGTACAAAAAGGGATGAAAAAATTAAGTATGGAAGAGCTCAAAAGACTCTCCCTAGAAGAATATAAGGAAGTAGAAAAGTCACCGATCGTGCTGGTTTTGGATAATGTGCGAAGCTTAAATAATGTCGGGTCTGCTTTTCGAACAGGAGATGCTTTTCGAATTGAAAAAATATACCTCTGCGGAATCACAGGAACACCACCTCATCGGGATATTCAGAAAACTGCTCTTGGCGCGACTGAATCAGTTGAATGGGAATACCTGCTCAATACCACTCTTGCCGTAGAAAAACTTAAATCTGAAGGCTATATTATTTGTGCCTTAGAGCAAGTGGACCGATCAATAATGCTCAATGAATTTGAAGTAAAAGATGCTGAAAAATACGCCTTGATCTTCGGTAATGAGGTCTTTGGAGTCGAAGATGAAGTCTTAGAAGCCTGTGATTATGTGCTGGAAATTCCTCAATTGGGCACCAAGCATTCGCTAAATATTTCAGTCTCTTTAGGAATCGCTTTATGGGATTTGATGGTAAAAATGAAGCAGTTTTAATTTCTATTGAAACGGTATCTAATTCCTGTGGAACCCCTAAGAATATCGACTTCACCAATCACTCCAGCCATTTCCATTTGGAAACCAAAATTCTTATTTTCGAATGGATATATGTTCAACCCTACTGGAATCACCAGTCCCGAAAAATAATTTACCCTAGCTCCCAATCCTCCATAGAACTGATAAGTTTCGTTTTCAATAAAAACATGGTTTATCACAAGCTCTAACCCAGTATATTCAAAACTATTATCTACATCAATCCTAAACTCCGGAAGCCATTTTTTGCCTAATTGTTTATTTACAGCTACAAAAGGCCGATTACTGATGTGAAAAGCAGTAGCCCATTGTGCTTGAACAAATGTGGCTGTTCCGAAGAAAATAATTAGAAAAAAGATTCTTTTCAATTGTATAAAATTAAGTGGTATAAATGTTAAAGCACTAGGTCGCTAATTTTAACATGAGTCTTGATCATATTACTACTGGCCTTCGCGACTATTTTCCCAGAATCTTTTTTAATTACGGCCTCCCAATGATTTAGGTTTGCTCCGGACCGGATTAATTTAGCCTCGACTTGTACTTTCTCACCAAATTTAGCTGAGGATAGAAAATCCACATTCAAATTGATCGAGCTCATTAGATATTCTGAGCCCATCGCAAAGTTTGCGATTCCGATCACATCGTCCAGCATCAGTGAAGAAATACCTCCGTGAAGGATTCGCCCAGGGTTGCAGAACTCTTTCCTGACTTCAAATTCAACTTTTGCATAGCCAAATTCAACTTCCAGAAGCGTCCCTGCTAACCAATTTCCAGCTGTAGGAGTAGTATTGATCAGCTCTTTACCAATCATTTTTTTTAAAATATGTCAATTGTGGATTCTGTTTCTCACTCATTGTCAAACAATTAGTCTGTTAAATTTTTATAATCTTCCAAAATTGCCTTTATGGCTTCTTTTTCTTTTGAAGAAGTCCATATCGGTATCCACCCTTCATCTATTTGCAATTCAATCTGCTCGGAACCTTCAATCGCAGCTTGTAAAATTTTACAATACCTCAAATGATCCGATTTATTTCCATTTTCGAAGGAATAGCTTTCTAAACCATTAGTAGATTTCAGTCTAATCGTTATCGGCCAATCCGAATTTATAGGTTCGAGGTAAATATAAGCTTCATCTTTCCCTGGGTTGAGGATTAGGATTAGCGACAAGTTTAGATTGTCATCTTTATCGCCAAAAGCCTTGTTTCGAAAAATCTGCATTCCTGCATCTCTTCTGACTTCTCGTTCATAATTAATTCCCCGAACATTGCTGAAATACATCCTTGCAGAACTACTCATCCGAAAGGCTTGGTCTTGGCCAGTATTGTTTGCTCTTCGCTCGTTAAAAAACGAGAAGAAAACAACCAAAGCAACGGATACGAGTCCGAATACTTTGATGATTTTAATAAGTTCGGGTGTGAGAATAGAATCCGATTTGATCGGCTTTGACATGAATATTAAGAGAATTCCTTTTTTGTTTCTTCGAGCTTTTCAAGAAGTAAACTCCAGGCATTTTGAATATGTTTTTCTGTTACATCAGTCTGTCCAATTACCCATCTGATGACATATTTTCCATCCAATTTAGTATGTGAGAAAAACGCAAGACCTGTGGCATTGACGCTATTCATCCAACTCTCATTGAATCTGTTTGCTTCATCAAGCCCTAGTTTTTCTGCAGAAAAGCGGAAGCAGATGGTATTGAAGTTTACAGGAGCCAAAATTTCCAATTCTGCATGCCCCAAAATAAGCTTTTCGGTGTTTCTGGCTAAAGAAATATGATTTCTCAGCTTTTGTCGAATTCCTTCCAAGCCATAAGATCTAATCACAAACCAAAGCTTCAACGCTCTAAATCTTCGCCCCAACGGAATCCCCCAATCCCGGTAGTTATTGACTTCCTCGTCTAAACTAGTTTTAAGGTACTCTGGAGTCATTGAGAACGTATTTACCAAGTAACGCGGTTCTTTGAGGTACATGATGGTACAATCAAAGTTGGTAAACATCCATTTGTGAGGATTAAACACATAGCTGTCTGCCAATTCATGACCTTCTATTAGTTTCTGATATTCGGGCAGAAGAAGTGCTGTACCAGCAAATGCTGCATCGATATGGTGCCAAATATCAAACGAATGGCAGATTTCCGAAATTTCCCGAATAGGATCTACAGCAGTTGAACTGGTCGTCCCTAAAGCTGAAATCACACAAAGTGGTCGAAAGCCATTTTCTAAGTCTTCTTTAATTGCTTGTTCCAAAGCATCAGGAATCATTGCAAAGTTTTTATCAACAGGAATACGCACCAAGTTAGCAACCCCAATCCCTGCAATTTTCAGTGCTTTATCAATTGAAGAGTGTACGTGTGCCGAGGAATAAACTCGAAATACCTCACTCTTGGAAAAACCGTTTTCATTAATCTCGTAATTGGTCGCTTTCTCCCGAGCTGTCAGCAAGGCACTCAGCGTCGCCGTACTTGCCGTATCATGGATGCAGCCCTTCCAGGATGAATTAATTCCTTTGGCGTCTCTAATCCAATCGCAGACCCGTTCTTCAAGTTCTGTTGCAGCAGGAGAGGTAAGCCAAGACATGCATTGGGCGCCCATTGTGGACATGAGCATCTCAGCAAGGATAGAAGGCTCAGAGTTATTCGCAGGGAAGTAGGCAAAAAAAGCAGGATGTTGCCAATGGGTCATCCCAGGGACGATTATTTCTTTGAAATCCTGCATGATCTGATCAAAAGACTCCCCTTTTTCCGGTGGATTAAGCGGAAGCTGGTTGATGATCTCTCGAGGGGCTACTCCGGGGGTAACTCGATAATTTTCTTTTTGCTCCAAATAATCAGCCATCCAATCGACTAACTCATGCGCTCGTTTTCTGAATTCTGATTTTTCCATATTTAGTTAATGAACGTATGAGCCTGCATTAATGTCAATTGTCGCCCCAGTGGCATGATCTGCCAGCCCAGAACAGAGTAAAGTGACCATCGGAGAGATATCCTCCGGCTTAGTAAGTTCCGAAAGCGCAATATCATTCAAGGCAAAACCTTCTCCATATTCCGACAGAATCTCCTCTGCCATATCCGTTCGAGTAAATCCGGGAGCAATCAAAAATGCTTTTATTCCTTGTTTGCCATAGTGCCGAGCAATCGTACGGGTGATGCTTATAATAGCTCCTTTGGAAGCTGCATAAGCGATGTAATCTGTTGTATCCCCTCTAAATGCCGCTCTTGAAGAAATGTTGATGATTCTTCCTTGTTGATTTAAGAGCGCTTGATCCACAAATTCCTTGCAAAGAATCGCTAATGCAGTAGTATTAACGGCGAGTGTCTCGTCCCATATTTGAACCCATTCTTTGGTTTCCAAAGTATCAGGTGCTGACTTAGCGATTCCTGCATTATTTACCAAAGATGTAACCGGACCGTATTTAGCTACTAATTTCGGGATATACCCAATTACCTCTTTGGTGTTGGAAAGATCACAAGGCTCAAGAAAAGCTGGATTTACAAGTTCATTTAGAAGAGATTCAGCTTCTTTTATATTCCTATTAAAGTGAATAATGACGATGGCACCAGAGTCTGAAAGTTGCTTTGCAATCGCTCTCCCAATGCCTCTAGAAGCACCAGTAACAAGAATTGTCTGATTTTTTAAAGAAATATTCATTCGCAAACAGAATTAGATGAGTTTTGGGAAGTAAATTATGAAAGGTTCAAAGGCCTGGTTTTGACAGATTTAATACCTCTGTTTTAAGATTTAACCTGCTGTAGATTTGGTAATTGAACATGTGCCAAGTGATGCATGCCATGCCATGCATACATTAAAGCAACTTCCCCTAAAGATTGGCTTCGCTGTTTTTCAGGGTGAAAAAAGGTTTTTCGAAAATCAGCTTCCGTCATTGCAGAAAGTATAACTCCCCACTTTTCATGCACTGCCTTAATAATTGCCATTGACGATTCAATTCCCATCAATGAGTCCGGTAAGTTTGCCCAAGCAGCTTCATCATATCCCTTGACGGTGGGGTTTTCTTCTGTCAGCGCTAGTTTAAAACGAATGAAAGCATTCATATGGCTATCTGCAAGATGGTGGATGACTTGCTTGATCATCCAGCCTCCAGGTCTATAAGGAGTGTCTAAATAAGCTTCATCTTTTCCCACCAAAGCAGTTTCCAAATAGCTTGAGAATTTAATAAGGTAGGATACTGCTTCCTGGATTTGAGTTGAATCGATTGATTCTGGGATAACAAATCGCCCAATGGGAAATTTTAAGTGTTCGATGTCTATCATAATTTTATTTGCCTCCGGCTGCTAATGTGACCAAATCTACAGTTTTTGCCTTATTTGCCAATAAGGCATTTGCGCAAGCACACATGGTGGCTCCTGTGGTGAGCACATCGTCTACAAGCATGATGTGATGACTAGCCACTGAGACCAAAGGAGAAATTTGGAAAACCTCCTCTACATTTGACATTCGCTCCAATCTGGTTTTGTTGGTTTGTGTTTGCGTAAATTTTTTTCGTTCCAATGCATTTTCAAGTGGAATAGAAAGTACTTCACTTAAGCCTAAACCGAACTTTTCACTTTGATTATATCCTCGTCGTTTAAGCTTAAGTGGATGTAGCGGGACAGGAACAATCAATGTCCAATCCAGAAGACATTCACTTTCGATCAATAATCTACCATAAAGGATTCCCAGCTCATGTGCGAGTTGCGGCTTGTTTTTATACTTCAACTTATGCAAGATTTTTTGACTTTTACCTTCTTTAGTAAACTTCAAATAAGCCATAGCTCTTCCTATTTCACTTAAGCCTTTTATTTTTTCGGTAAGATCGTTGTCTGTAGCACGGAGATGATAACTTGTGACAGGAAATGTTCCGACACAGATGGAACAGAGGGAGTTTTCTCCATCAAAAAGTGTCCTTCCGCACAGCTCACAGTTTCGCGGAAAAATTAAATCCAAAAAATCTTTGACAAAAAATAAACGCATCTCTAAAAAGGCTTGTTGTAAACTCCTACGGATATATTCATGGTATATTTGTATCCCTTTATTTCCTAAACTGTTAATTTAATGAATCCAATAGAAGAATTCAATGACTATCGTAGCAAAATGAATGAAAGTATTCTAGCTGCAGATAATAAAGTCATTAAACGTTTTTTCAATTTAGATACTAACGCCTATGCGGCTGGTGAAATCGATGTAAAAACAAAAGAAATGATTGGGCTAGCCTGTTCTATGGTTTTGAGATGTGATGACTGCATCAAATATCATTTAGGAAAATGCTATGAAGTAAAAATCAACAAAGCTGAAATATTTGAGGTTTTTTCAATTGCGACACTTATCGGTGGATCGATCGTAATTCCTCATTTAAGAAGGGCAACTGAATATTGGGAAGAATTGGAAAAAACAAACTTAATATGAAAAGAGATTTAGAGCTCGAAAAGCGTTGGTCAAAACTGCTAGATGGATTAAAGGAAACCATCGGAAAGAAACCTGCGGACTTAAACGGCGTTCTCTTCCTTATTGGGGTTCAAGAACTAGGGCAAGGCACGAAAGTATTCAGTAAAGAACAAAAGCAGGATTTGATACACATTGCCATTTGCAAAGTCTTAAGTTTTGCTGGGTTTTATGAGATTGATTTTATGGATCAAGATGGCTGGCCTCATTGGAAATTAATTAAAGAACTTCCGAGCTTCGACATACTTGAACAGGAAAAGTTTCTCAAAATCCAGGTTTTAGAATATTTTGAAAAGGAATATCAAATCGAAATCAATTAATCAGTGAAAATCATATCCTATAACGTCAACGGAATTCGTGCTGCCATGAACAAAGGGTTAATAGATTGGCTTGTGTCTGAAAACCCAGATATAATTGGTCTACAGGAAGTTAAGGCAGATTTATCTCAAATAAACTCTGCTATTTTTGAAGATTTAGGCTATGAAATCTATTGGTATCCAGCAGTAAAAAAAGGCTATAGTGGAGTAGCTATTTTAACCAAGATTAAACCAAAATCTATTAAATACGGGATGGATTTTTCAAAATACGATGATGAAGGAAGAATGCTTCAAGCTAATTTTGAGGATTTTAGTTTTATTTCAGCCTACTTCCCATCAGGCACCACAGGCGATGTCCGTCAAGGCTTCAAATACGAGTTTCTTGATGATGTTTCTGGATATATGCAGGATCTGAGAAAGGAAAACTCAAAATTAATTTTAAGTGGTGATTATAATATTTGCCATAAAGCGATTGATATTCATAATCCTGTCTCTAATAAAAAGAGTTCTGGGTTCTTGCCCGAAGAGCGAGCCTGGATGGATAAGTTTACAGAGTCTGGCTTCATAGACAGCTTTCGGTATTTCAACCCAGATCCACATCATTACACTTGGTGGAGTTATAGAGCGGGGTCTCGTTCCAAGAACTTGGGATGGCGAATTGATTATCATATGGTAACCAATGAATTGCAAGATAGACTGAAAAGCTCCGTAATTTTACCGGATGTAACACATTCAGATCATTGCCCGATTGTTTTAGAATTAAACTAAGAATTAGACAATAAGAACATAGTCTTTGAACAAAATCATAATGAAAACCATAAAAATTTCAATTCCCTCTCTAATTGAGAATATTAAAATTATTGAAAGTTTCATCGATAATGCTAAAGAAAGCTTTGAAATTAATGATGATATCTATGGCAACATTATGATATCTGTAACCGAATGTATCAGCAACGCCATAATCCATGGGAATCAGAACAATAAAGAAAAGCTAGTACACTTAGAGCTTTCCGTAGAAAATAATATCCTGCGTTTTATAATTGAGGACGAAGGAAAAGGATTTGATCAAAGTGAATTGAAAGATCCAACATCTCCAGAGAATATAGAGAAAACTGGCGGTCGCGGCATATTTCTGATCAAGCATTTGAGTGATGATGTAAAATTTGAAGAGAATGGCAAAAAAACCATTTTATCATTCTACATGAATTAATCATGGCTATTCATTTCTTCACAGAGGAAACTCAGTTTAAACTCCCGGAAAAACAAAAGCGGAAAACCTGGCTAAAGGAATTAGCCAAGAATGAATCTTTTAAGATTTTGGATTTGAATTTCATATTCTGCTCAGATGAGTATTTACACCAAATGAATTTAGATTATCTGGAGCACGACACATTCACCGATATCATCACTTTTGATAATTCGGAAGAAGAAAAAGAACTGGAAGGAGACATTTTCATAAGCATTGATCGTGTCAATGAAAATGCCAAAAAACACAAAGTTGATCAATCCACAGAATTGAGCAGAGTAATTAGCCACGGTCTTTTTCATTTGGCGGGATATAAAGATAAGAAGGAAAACGAGATTGATCTAATGAGGGCAAAGGAAGAGTTTGCTATAAAATTATTTAGTGAAATATAAAAGTTCCACGTGGAACAGTGAGACAAGCAACAGGCTTTGGTATCGCGTTCCACGTGGAACAGTTAAGAAAAAACACAATGTTTCCAATATATGATGTCATAGTAGTAGGAGCGGGGCATGCTGGCTGTGAAGCTGCGCATGCTGCTGCAAAGATGGGGTCCAAAGTCCTTCTCTGTACTATGAATATGAATACCATAGCACAAATGTCATGTAATCCCGCTATGGGAGGTGTGGCAAAAGGTCAGATCGTCAGAGAAATAGATGCTCTTGGAGGAATGTCTGGAATAATTTCCGATAAATCAATGATCCAGTTCCGAATGCTAAACAGGTCAAAAGGTCCAGCTATGTGGTCACCGCGCAGCCAAAATGACCGGATGAAGTTTGCCGAAGAATGGCGATTCGCTTTAGAGCAGACCCCAAATGTGGATTTTTGGCAGGAGATGATTACGGGAATTGTTACCCATCAAGGGAGAGTTACTGGCGTTCGGACAGGTATTGGTATTGAAATTCAATCAAAATCTGTGATTTTGACAAATGGCACATTTCTGAATGGTATTATACATATTGGCGAAAAACAACTCGGAGGAGGTAGAACAGGCGAGTCGGCAGCAAAAGGAATTACCGAACAATTAGTAGGATTAGGATTTGAAGCAGGAAGAATGAAAACAGGGACGCCTCCAAGAGTTCATGGAAGAAGTCTAGACTATAGTAAAATGGAAGTTCAGTATGGGGATGAAAACCCAGAGAAATTCAGCTATTCTGACACAACTACTGCTCTTA
>JAFMBQ010000265.1 GCA_017858365.1 Algoriphagus sp.
TGCTTTAAATTCCTCGCTTTGACCTGCAGTCAGTTGAGTTGGAGAGGCGCCCACTTTGTTGTCCTGTAGGTAGATTTCTTCTGGTTTATTACTGTATGAGTAGAGAATCGCCAATTTCTTCTCATCCGGGGAGAGACTCACTTCATTATTTCCAGTCATAGTGGTCAGCTTCTCCATCTTCCCACCCATCAAAGGCATCCGGTAAAAATGGCGTTCGCCTGGATCTACTTCGGATGTCGTCAAATACCAAGATTTATTATCTTTTGAAATGAAAGGATCAAAAACCTCATAGTCACCAGAGGTTAATGCTTTCTTCTCAGCAGTATTTACATTCAGTAAATAGAGATGCGAATAGCCCGATTCTTCGGATTGAAAATAGATGTGCTCATTATCTGGGAGCCAACCAAAAGTGCCAGGGGAAAATGAATATCCAATACCAGGGCCTGAAATCCAAGCCTCATCTCGTTGTCGATCTAAGGTCTCTAAAGTACCCGAATTCATATTAACCTTTGCGATCCATCGATCTTTATTGTCTACAGATCTGACTTGGATTAGTGCGTTTTTTCCATCAGGAGAAAAGAATGGGCCTGCAAAAATCACTTCACGATCTTTTTCCGCCCAAGTTTTTTCCGGATAGTCTTTCACATAATCCGGAAGATCCTCTATTCCCTCGAGATTAGATTCACTGATAAAATAGACCGTATCACGCTGAAGATCATAGATCCCAATTTCAGTTTTTGTTGGCTTGGTGCCCACTTTTGACCGAGAATTCAGATCTTCAGTATAGCCTGAAACAGCCACATAGTCGGGAACTTTGGTAGGCTTGTTTGTTTCCGTTTTATAGTTTGAAAAGGTTGCGTACCTGCCATCAGGAGAGAGCTGGAGATTCACAGGATTTTTTCCGGAAGTATAATAAGTGAATTCCTTTTCGTCTTCTTCCGCAATTGATTCTCGGTAAGCTTTTCGCAGTTTGGTCTTTTCCTCACGCTCAGCCACTACTTGAAGTAATGCGAGATTCTCAGCTTCTACAAAATTTGGGGAGGAATCTTTAGATGAAGTAGATTTGGAAGCAGGAGCAGAGCTTGTAGAGATTTGAGTTGCCTTTTTAACCCCTTTGGTCGTATGATCGAGGACATAAATATTGTTTGAAGAATTAAAGGCAATTTCGTTTTCGTTAGCTAGAATAGTTGGGTTAGAAAAATCGCTATGCCATTCTAAAATGGTGCTTACTTTTCCTGACTTCATTTCTTCCAAAAAGAGTTTCTGATCTTCTTTGAATATCCGGAAAGAGCGATCTTTAGAATAATTGGAACCTCTTTCACCAAGTGTTTTCTCTTCAGACCATTTGACTTTTGCTGGCTTTTCTAGATTTTTGATATCGAGGCTGTAGAGTGAATCCGCTGGGTCTTTCTCGGAATTATACTTGAAGTATATTTTCTGTGAGTCCTCAGACCATCTGACGTTGGAGGGAAAAGTACCCATCCAAGCAGGATCTCTCATGATATATTCTACAGATAGCGGAGATTGTCCGAAAGCAGTTGAAAAATAGCTAAAGAATACCGCTAACAAAAGTATTTTTTGCTTCATAGAGTTGATTTTAGAAGGTTTTTGATTATAAATTTTTTAGAAAATCTCTAAGCTCAATCTCGATAGCTTTCAAGTTTTCTTGGAGTTTAATATTCAACTTTGCTGAGGTTTCTAGATTTAATTCGATTTGTTCAAGAATCTTTTTGCTTCCTAATGCACCGATATAGCTCATGCTTGGTTTAGCCTTGTGGCATCGCTTTTTTGTGGAAATAAAATCGCTCTTTTCATAAAATAAGGTTAACTCTTTTAACTCCTGAATATTCGTTTCAAGAATGATGTTGATCATGCTAACAATCATACCTGGATCATCATCCCCAAAGTACTGATAGATTGATTGCGGACTTATTAATTTGTACATGAAAAAGTGATTTATGGTCTTCTTGTAAATTTACTTATTGATAAAATTAAAACATTTTTCACAAAGTATGATTCTCAAAGAGAGAGACTCAATAATAAAGCACAAATAGTGGCTCCTTACTTTCAATTAATTAATTTTGAGTTCGAATTAACCATCAGCTTATAGCTTATGCAAAAAAATAAAAAGCTATTTCTTATCCTTTTCGTGATTTTCATGTTAATCATGTGTTGGATCGGCTACGATATCTCGCAGCGCACTACTTTCCCCGGATCAAAAGGAAATTTAAAAGAACGAATCACTACAGGTGAGGAGGATAAAAAATAATGACAGGAAAAAAAATAGATGTTGATCGATTGGATCTCGATCGGATGAAAGAAAAGACTACTGACAATCCAGGATTGCTACCCTATGGCCATCATTCGGGAAGTGCACTGATCAAGCCAGAAGACAAAGGCAAGATTACTGGACGGGCTGTCGCGGCGATGCACAGTCAGACGGACATGCAGATGTCGCAAATTTATCAACAGATGCAACTCCTAGCCGATCAGGCTAAGAAGATACAAGCTCGAATAGAAGTTTCTGAACGGATTTATGGTGCTTCAATTTCCTTTGAACCTCTGATAAATCACGTCTACTATTTATATCAAAAATCAGATGGTACCGACTTCCTAAGCATGATCGGTCCTGAAGAATGGGGTCGAAAGAAGGATTGGGCTGCATTCATTGCGGAGATAAAATTACTCGCTGACCATACTTGGGAGATTCTCCGGGAAAATATATAATCCATGGATAATTTGATGACTCGACAGCTTGACCTAATCCTTCGAGAAGGTCAACTTGAATATGAGCCAGATTTTGATTTAGAAGTAAACCCATCTTTTTTAGATCAGAAAGGGAAAGCTTGGCTAAAGGAAATTTTTGAAGATTTGGGTGGACATGGAAATTTGCCGCTTTTGGAGAAGCTGAAATTCGATTTCAAAATCAAACGAAATCTGATTATCTGGGACGACGAATTACATTTTAATCGATATCGATTGATTTCGCTTAGGTCAGATTTGTATTCTGAGTTCAATTTTCAGTTTACCGAAGGAGTCAAGCGCGTCTGTCGGACTTTTGAGAAGGAATGCCTCAAAGGCGGAATGCAAGAACGTATTTGGAACGGTTCTCCTTTTTCAAAAGCTTGTTTTGGAAAAGCTTCAGAGCCTGCAGATTTCACACAAAATGGAAGTCCTGGCTGGAAGCTTACTGCTTATAATGATGCTCAAATGGATTTGCAATCCAGACTCCATGGCTTTAAAATTTTTAGACTTTATCCATACGAAACGCTGATGACAGGTGGCTCGCTCAAGCGTTTGGATCAATTACTGGTCAATCCCAAAGAAGAGCAGCAAGAAATGATTTTAAAGTGGTTGATGCGGAAAGTAGAAAGCTAACAACCAATAAGCTAGTAATGTGCCTTCCGCTCTCCTAAGTAGTTTCCGACAAACTGGAAATCAATCTTATATTTGAATCTTCTTTGGTTAAAAATCAGTCATTATCAGGCAAATAGCCCGAAGATCTCCCGGTCTATTTTGTTGACGATCATGGAAAAATCCTCCGGCCGCTCCACGAAATCAATGTGATTCACATCTATGATGAGCAATTTTCCTTCGGAATAATTGGCAATCCACTCTTCATAGTGTTCATTTAAGTGCTTTAGGTAATCTATTCTCATGGTGGTCTCATAACTTCTCCCACGCTTTTCTATTTGTCCTACAAGCTTTGGAATATCTGCCTTTAGGTAAATCAAGAGGTCAGGTGCTTTCACATGCACGACCATACTATCAAATAATTCCTTGTAATTCCAATAATCACGTTCAGTGAGCAGCTTACTTTTATACAAGTTTGCCGCAAAAATATAAGCATCCTCATAAATCGTGCGGTCTTGAACCGTAGATACAGGACTTTCTTGTATTTTCTTGATTTGATTAAAGCGAGAGTTTAGAAAATAAACTTGAAGATGAAAAGCCCATCGCCCCATATCCTCATAGAAATCAGCTAAATATGGATTGCCATCTACAGCTTCAAATTCAGCTTTCCAGCCGTAATGTTTGGCAAGTTTTTCAGTGAGGGTAGTCTTGCCACTACCGATATTTCCAGATACTGCGAGATGCATTTTTTGTTAGTTTGAAAAACGAGGAGCAACAATACTATCTTTGTTGCCTTTAGTGTATTGATAAAATCCTTCGCCTGATTTGACTCCTTTGTAGCCAGCCGTAACCATATTCACTAAAAGTGGACATGGTGCATATTTAGGATTTCCAAAACCTTCATGGAGCACTTTCAATATTGAAAGGCAAACATCCAGTCCTATAAAATCAGCCAATTGAAGTGGTCCCATCGGATGTGCCATTCCTAGTTTCATCACCGTATCGATCTCATGTACGCCGGCCACATCTTCAAATAAGGTATAGATTGCTTCATTGATCATTGGCATCAGTATTCGGTTAGCGACAAAGCCTGGATAGTCATTTACTTCCACAGGATCTTTCCCCAGATTCCGAGATAGCTCCATGATTTGATTAGTGACTTCATCCGAGGTAGCATAGCCACGAATAACCTCGACTAACTTCATCACAGGCACAGGATTCATAAAGTGCATTCCGATGACCTGAGCTGGGCGATTCGTCACCGCAGCGATTTTGGTAATTGAAATAGAGGAGGTGTTACTTGCTAAAATAGCATCTGAAGGGCTGAATCGGTCAATTTGTCGGAATAGCTCTAGCTTAATTTTAATATTTTCAGTTGCGGCTTCTACTACCAAATCAGCATTTTTAACTCCTTCTTCCAATGTGGTAAATGATTGAATTCGATTTAGCGAACTCGTTTTTTCTTCGGGTGAAAGAAGCCCTTTGCCCACTTGTCGATCCATATTTTTATCAATAGTCTGGAGTGCCCTGTCAAGTGCATCTTGATTGATATCAATCAATGAAACAGGATGACCCATTTGAGCAAAAACGTGGGCGATACCATTCCCCATAGTTCCAGAACCGATTACAGCGATATTTTTCATAAGAAGGTGATTACGAGCAAAACAAATTTATTTGGGTTATTTCGGATGCTTTTGAAGCAAATTAATAGGTCAAAGCTAAGGTTGATCGATTCGAATTCCAATTATTAAAATCGCTTTACAGACATTGTTTGTCATAATTCTTTCGGCTCAAAATATGATTTATGCCTACCTTTGAAATATGAAAGAACTCGGAATTGTCTCCAGCTTACCTATTAACAGATTCACAGACTTCGGAGCTTACCTAGCCTTGAGCTCTGGTGAAGAATTACTTTTACCAAAAGGATACTTACTTGGTGAAGAAAAAGAAGGAGATCTAAAGGAGGTCTTTGTTTATACAGACTCCGAAGATAGACCGGTTGCAGTTACCCAAATGCCTCTGGCTTTTTTAGATGATTTTGCAGTTTTGGAAGCAAAAGTAGTCACTGATTTTGGTGCTTTTATGGATTGGGGATTACCGAAGGATTTACTGGTACCAAAAGCCGAAATGGGTAAGAACATGGTTGCAGGTGAAAAATATTTGGTGAAAATCTGTGTCGATCACAAAACGAATCGCTTGATTGGAGTGAATAAATATCGAGACTTTATCTTTGATGCCCCTGTCGAATTTTCTGAAGGCATGGAAGTTACCGGGTTGATCTTTGATGAAACAGATCTAGGGTATAAAGTCTTGGTCGAAAATGAATTTGAAGGATTGCTCTTCAAAAATGAGGTTTTCCAACCTTTAGAAATAGGAGAGAAACGATCGGTTTTTATCAAAAAGCGAAGAGAAGACGGGAAGTTGGATCTCCAACTTTTAGCCCCAGG
Source organism: Algoriphagus sp. (assembly GCA_017858365.1). Taxonomy (GTDB): domain Bacteria; phylum Bacteroidota; class Bacteroidia; order Cytophagales; family Cyclobacteriaceae; genus Algoriphagus. Next base: position 5,802 of record JAFMBQ010000265.1, read on the forward strand.
GCGAGTGAAATTCGACGAAGGTTCTGAAAAAATACTCGAACTGATGTCCAAAACAGGTTTTTTACCCCTAAATGATAAATCAACGCCGGAAGAAATTCAAACTCTGTTGGGAATGAGTAAAAAGCATTTTAAACAATGCATCGGGCAATTGTATAAGGTTAGGAAAATTCAGATTCAGCCTGATGGAATCTCTTTAATCGAAGATTAAGCAGTGGAAATCGATCTTAAAAATTTTACCAAAGAATCAAAATCAG
>JAFMBQ010000266.1 GCA_017858365.1 Algoriphagus sp.
TCGGGGTGTAGCGTAGCCCGGTATCGCGCCTCGTTTGGGACGAGGAGGTCGTAGGTTCGAATCCTGCCACCCCGACTTTATTACTATTGAAGATCGAAGTTTTAAAAACTTCGATCTTCTTTTATCCAGGTCCTGTAGCTCAACCGGATAGAGCAACTGCCTTCTAAGCAGTAGGTTTCAGGTTCGAGTCCTGACAGGATCACAACTCAAAAGCGGAATCACGTTCCGCTTTTTATTTTATTATCATTTACCGATTCCTTAGCTCATCCCGATAGCTATCGGGAGGTAGAGCATCCCGATTTATCGGGAGGGCCTTACTTCAAGCTAATGCGGAATCTCTTAATGAATTAGCAAATAACGTTTTGCTCTAAAACTTTACAACTTACCGATTCCTTAGCTCAGCTGGTAGAGCAATACACTTTTAATGTATGGGTCCTGGGTTCGAGCCCCAGAGGGATCACAAGAAAGCAGTCCAAAATTGGACTGCTTTTCTTATTTTTACCTATTCCAAAGTCCAGCGAGTATTGCTCGCGGATTTTCACTTGCTTATTCATGGATTTATGTGGATTGTTGAAGGATGAAAAATCTGCTTCCTTTTCTATTTCTAATCCTCATTCTATCTTCCTGCACTACCTCTGTATCTGAAGATCATTTTTATGACCCTGGCATTTCATTAGAACTAGCCAAATTCAGAAAGCAACAAATCTCAGACATCCATTATACGCTTGACTTTTCGATCCCGAAGAATAAAAATGAAGGGATCAATTCTTATCTAAAAGTAGACTTAACGGTTTCCAATCTTGAGCATCCGATCATTTTGGATTTCAATGAAAAATCAGAAAACATAAAATCCATTCATGTCAATGGAAAGCCTATAGAAATCAGACATGAGCAAGAACACATCATTATAGACGCGAAAAATCTAAAATCAGGCACCAATCAAGTTGAAATCGAATTCGTCGCCGGTGACTTATCCTTAAATCGAAATGACGACTTTCTGTATACACTATTGGTTCCTGACCGCGCGAGCACCTTATTCCCTTGCTTTGATCAACCTGATCTGAAGGCTAATTATACGTTAACTATCACCGCTCCTAAAGGCTGGGAAGTGCTGGCAGGAGGGCCTGAGATCAAGACGACTGAAGAAGGAGATTTCACTAAACACGAGTTTAAGAAATCTGACCTGATGAGCTCTTATCTTTTTTCTTTCGTTGCTGGAGATTTTAAAACTGCTAACTCCAACGGAAATTTTCCTCAAAAAATTCTTTATCGGGAAACAAATCCAGAAAAAATCGATGCGAGTATTCCTGAATTATTTATTCTACATCGTAAATCAGTTGACTTTTTAGAGGATTATACCGGATATTCTTTCCCTTTCCAAAAATTGGACTTTGCAACAATTCCTATTTTCCAATATGGAGGAATGGAACATGTAGGAGCTATTCAGTATCGAGAATCAGCATTATTTCTAGATGAAAACGCCACAGATTCAGAGCTTTTGAGCAGAGCTAAACTAATTGGACATGAAACAGCCCATATGTGGTTTGGAGATTTGGTGTCCATTGAATGGTTTAATGACGTCTGGATGAAAGAGGTTTTTGCCGGTTTTATGGCTGGCAAAATCGTGAATCCCAATTATCCTGAAATCAACCATGACCTCGCATTTTTAACGTCAAACTATCCAGCTGCCTATGGTGAAGACAGAACAGCGGGCACAAACCCCATCAGACAAGCGCTGCCAAACTTAAAGGACGCAGGCTCGCTTTATGGTAGCATCATCTACAACAAAGCTCCGATCATGATGCGGCAACTGGAGACAGCCATAGGAGAAGCTGCTTTTCAAAAAGGAATACAAACCTATATCAAGAAGTTTGCGAATGGGAATGCCAATTGGAATGATCTAGTTGGGATTTTGGATCAAGAGAGCCCTATAGACTTACAGAAATGGAGTGAGGTCTGGGTCAATCAATCCAGTCGCCCAATTTTTTCAGAACAGCTTACATTCGACCAAAACGGTAAAATCTCCGAATTTTCAATTTCCCAAAAAGCAGAAGATGGGTCCGGAAAAATATGGCCTCAATTATTTGACATTACCCTAGTATACTCTGACCATCAAAAAGACATTTCTGTTTCCATCGAAAAAGAAAAACTAACAATCGATAAGGCAATAGGCCTGGAAAAACCATTGGCCATACTTTATAATAGCAATGGTTTGGGATATGGCGTATTTCCAATTGACATGAAATCGTTGGGAATATATCCTGATCTAGAAAATGAGGTCATGAGAGCTCACAGCTACATTAATTTATACGAAAACACGCTGTTGGGAAATGTGCCTGCAGAAGTAGCTTTAGAAGCGATTAGGGAAGGGATTAACGCTGAAAAAAATGAGATATTAATTAGACTCTTATCCTCGGAGGCTAGCAGTCTATTCTGGACTTTTCTAACCAAAGAAAATAGAGCCCGTATTCTACCGGGTTTTGAAAATCAGCTATGGGATTTACTTCAGTCAGATTTACCGGCAAATATCAAAAAGAGTCTGTTTTCGCTTTACGCTGGAGTCGCTTACTCGGAATCAGGAAAAATCAATCTTTATAGAATTTGGCATAAAGACTTAGCTGTAGAAAACTTAAAATTAAACCCTGACAACATTACAGATTTGGCAATGACCTTGGCGCTTTACGGGCATGCTGAGTCTGAAAAAATTCTAGATGAAGAAAGAGCGAGAATTACTAATCCAGACAAATTGAATCGATTCGATTTCTTAAGACCAGCCCTTTCACAAGATGAAATTGATCGAGACCGATTATTTGAGTCTTTCAAAGAAGCTTCAAACCGTGAAAAAGAATCCTGGGTTTTGGCTGCTTGTGATTACATCCATCATCCATTGCATCAAGAAACAAGCATAAAGCTTGCACCTCTATCTTTGGCACTTTTGGATGAAATCCAGAAAACGGGTGATATTTTCTTTCCAAAAAGATGGATTACTTCTACAATTGGACAATACACTTCAAAAGAAGCTGCAAATCAAGTAACTCAGTTCCTGAAGGAAAATCCGGGTTTTAACCCAATTCTAAAAAACAAAATATTACAAGGCACCGACGATCTTTTGCGAGTTCAAAAAATATCAGGAACTGAAAATTGATTAAAAGTCCAGTGGATCCAAATGCTTAAAATGACCATTTTGACTTATTTTTTGGCGTGCCAGTTCAGCGGCTTTGATTGCAGGAATCAAACGCTTAAAATGATTAATCAAAAATTGAGTTCGCTCATTTTCAGAAGGCATTTTCAATAAATCTAACTCCTCTTCCAAACTGAGACCTAGCTTGTGAGAAAATGAATAGGAGTTAATTTCTTCAGGATTAAAGCTTGGCTCATGCTTTAGTAAATAAAGCATCTCTCGTAAATAAAAAATATACTCCTGGTGAAGGAATCGCTCAATTACAGGATCGTTTGTGAGTAGCTCCACTTCTCCCCCTGCATAAAGTTTTCCAGGACTTGGATTGTCAAATGAGATTATTTTAAATGGCTGAACCCCAACCGTCTTGATATCCATTCTACCATCATCGTACCTTTCTGAGACTTGATCGAGTCTGACCAAGGTTCCAAAGCCAGTGATTTTATCCAGGAAAGTACATACACCAAAGGTCTTGGAGCCCTCTTCAATATCCGCAATAAGCGCTCTATATCGAGGCTCGAAAATATGTAAATTAAGTTCCTCATCAGGAAAAGCTACCAGCTTCAATGGGAAAAAGGGAATATACATGCTCATCAATTTTAAAGGTATAACCTGCCAATCCAGATTTGGTTGGAATAAAAAAAGGCCGATTAAAAAATCGGCCTTAAATTTATTTGCTAGCGATATAGCTTAGGAGATCTACCACCTTGTTGGAATAGCCCCACTCATTATCATACCAAGACACTACTTTCAAGAACTTATCAGAAAGCTGAATACCAGCACCTGCATCAAAAATTGATGTTCTAGGATCGCCCAAGAAATCTGTGGAAACCACATCATCTTCAGTGTATCCCAAAACGCCCTTCATGGTAGTCTCTGAAGCTTCTTTCATCTTAGCACAAACCTCAGCGTAGGTTGCAGGGTTCTTCAATCTAACAGTCAAATCCACAACAGATACATCCGGAGTAGGAACTCTGAATGCCATACCAGTCAATTTACCGTTCAGCTCAGGAATCACTTTTCCTACTGCCTTAGCAGCACCTGTAGATGAAGGAATAATATTTTGAGCTGCCCCTCTACCGCCTCTCCAATCCTTCGCAGAAGGACCATCAACAGTTTTCTGAGTAGCTGTAGTGGCATGAACTGTAGTCATCAAACCTTCCTCGATTCCCCAGTTATCATTTAATACTTTAGCAATTGGAGCTAGACAGTTTGTAGTACAAGAAGCATTCGACACGAATACCATATCAGGTGTATACGATCCTTCATTTACACCCATTACAAACATTGGTGTATCATCTTTAGAAGGAGCTGACATAATCACTTTCTTTGCGCCGGCATCGATGTGACCTTGTGCTGTCTCTTTGGTCAAGAAAATTCCAGTAGACTCGATTACATAGTCTGCTCCTACTTCTCCCCACTTTAGATTTGAAGGGCTTTTCTCAGCAGTCACTCGAATCGTATTTCCATTCACGATCAAATTACCATCCTTCACCTCTACAGTTCCTTTAAAAATACCGTGAGTGGAATCGTATTTAAGCATATATGCCATATAATCTACATCAATCAAATCATTGATTGCGACTACTTGAATATCACTTCGCTCCTGGGTAACTCTGAATGCTAATCGTCCAATTCTTCCGAATCCGTTGATTCCAACTTTTATCTTGCTCATATTTTTATTGATTAATGTATAGGTTTGACACTAAAAACTACCTCAGGCTTCTGCTTCGAAAGCTAAAAATCCCTGTATAAACGCTAAGTTATTACAATTTTTTGGCTAGCCCAAACTATCTCAAGCTAGAAGAAGAGGGACTATCGATCTTGGCGAATTCAATCGATTTCGAAAAAATAAATTTTCCCAAACCTGCATTTACCCTTTCCTTTCAACTAGATTTCTTTATCTAAATTACCAAAAATCACTCCGACATGTTTGTACAAGCGATCGAAAAAGTAGCAGGTTTTACCCGAGCAATTCATTCTATATCAAGGAATTTTGGCAGTGCTGAAATCCAAAAAGGTGCCGCCACTCTTTTCTTTGTGAATCAAGAAGGCTATGCCCTTACCTGCAAGCACGTCGCTCAATGGATCACTCAAGCAGATCAAATCAACCATCGCTATTCAAATTTTCAACAGCAAGCAAAGGACTTAAGTGGAAAACAGATTTCCGTTTTAGCAAAAACACTTGGACTAAATGCTAGCCAAACCTCTGAAATGAGAATCACTTTCGTGGATTGTGTAGATCGGATCAACAATTTAAAATTTCACCTCCATCCGACCTATGACCTAGCTCTGATAAAATTTGAGGGCTTTGATAAAACACTTTTTCCTACTACGCCCATTTTCAAAAAGGCAGATAATGAAATCCAACCAGGGGCTATGCTTTGTAGATTGGGGTTTCCATTCCCAGAATTCACAAATTTCGAATTAAACCAGCAAGCACAAGTTTTACAATGGTCAGCAAAGGGGAATGCCCGATCTCCCAGATTCCCAATGGATGGAATGCTGACTCGATTTCTCGGAGACAACCAAGGTAAAATATATGGGATGGAGCTCAGTACTCCTGGGCTTCGTGGTCAAAGTGGCGGACCATTATTTGATACTGATGGGAAAATCTGCGGAATGCAAAGCCGAACCAAGCATTTACATCTCGGGTTTGATATCGAGGAAAAAGCTATAATTGCCCATGGCAAAGCAAAAAAAGTAAACGACTATGCCTTTATCCACCTAGGAGAATGTATTCACGTATCGGTGATTAAGGAGTTTATGAGAGCGAATAATGTGAGTTTTACAGAGGGATAAAAAAAGCCCTGAATCTGGACTAGCCCCCAAAAGTTGGACGGTTTAAGAAAGATTTAAATTTAGTGAAAGA
>JAFMBQ010000267.1 GCA_017858365.1 Algoriphagus sp.
CGAAGCAATATTAATGATAGAACCACTTCCATTCTCCACCATGTGTTGTCCAATAACTTGGCAACCTAGGAATGTACCGGTGAGATTCACGTTCATGATATTATTCCAATCTTCCAAAGGAAAATCCGCAAAGCCTGCATCGAAGTTTTTGGATTTGCTTTGATTAGTAAAACCCGCATTATTGATTAAAATATCAATCTTGCCGAATTTTTTAATTCCTTCTTCCAGAAGTGCTATCCAGGAATCCTTAGAGGTCACATCAGCTTTAAGGGAAATTACATTTTTATATCCATTTTGATGAAGAACTGAAACAGCCTGATCACAAGCTTCTATATTTCTATCCGCCAAGATTACGCTTGCGCCATGGTCCATCACAGCTATTGCATGCTCAGCTGCTAACAGACCTGCACCACCTGTGATTAAAGCAATTTTATCCTGAAGGTCGAATAATGGTGAAATAGGGGTAGACATACTATTTTATGATTATTTTTTATTTTGAAGAATGAACTCGATTAATTGAAAATCAAACTCTGTGTCAATGTCAATCGCCCGCTCTCTCGGCATTGGGCTGATTAAGCAATTGGCTTTGGACCAATGCTCAAATTCATAGAGTGCTGATTTTTTAATAACATATGCAGCTGGGCTAAGACTGTAGACTATTGGCGCATCTTGTCTTCTTACAATAGGTTTTTCGGATTTTTTAACGATTTGGGCATAACCAGTATCAGCAAGTTCCATCATGTTAAAGTAAGGATTACGCTCTGGCTCATAGCCTGTAATCACCACATCCACATCTGGTCTGGACTGAGCAAGTTGAATTGCCTTTTCAATATCAAATCCAGTTTTTAATGGAACTGTGACATCCATATCCACTAAGTAATCCACAGTCCGGCCAGACTCTTTTTCAAAAAACTCTAAGGCATGGATAAATACTGGCCATTTACTTGCGGTATCGGAAGCAAGATCAAAAGGTCGTAAGAAAGGAAAACTGGCTCCATATTCAACGGCTACCCTTCCTATTTCTGGAGAATCCGTGGAAATAATTAATTCATCAATTAACCCACATGCTTTTGCCTGCAAAATTGTATGACCAATTAGTGGAATTCCATTTAGTAACCTTACATTTTTACCTGGTACTCCCTTTGAGCCTCCTCTACAACAAATTGTTCCTAATATCATTTCGCCTTAATTTCTATTACTCGTTCTTGTTCACTTGCCATTTTTGCTGCTAATACCATTTTAAGACTAATTATCCCATCTTCAAAACTAGTCAACCTCACATCTTCCGGATTATTAAGGAATGCATCTAAAACTTGAAGGTAGCGATCATTTCTTTCAAAATTTGAAAATTCAAATTCTTCAATCGATTGATCATGGTGGGTCAAAATCACTTTTCGAGCAGCTAAATCCCACTTTATAGTTCCCTTTTCACCAGTAATGATACAGAATCGAATCAGCATTCGCTGGTGGTAATCTAGGTGAATACTACCGTTGATTCCATTCTCAAATTGAATCAAGACATCTGCCAAATCCTCTGTTTCTATTTCCAATTGCGAATTGGTTTGATAAAAAGAGGCTACTTTCAGAGGTTTCCCTAAAAGCCATCTTAGGTAATCAAATTCATGAACCAAATCCAGCATCACTCCGCCCCCTTTTTCTTTGGAAGCACTCATTCCAACCCGATAGTCTTCATGTGGGCGCCAATCAGGTAAGTATTGACCAACAAATGAATTAGCTGAATAAATTTTGCCAATTTGATTTGAATCAATGATTTCCTTCACCTTGGTAAGGCCTGGATCAAAATGAAGATCAAACCCTACAACTACATTAGAATTTTTTTGAGCTAACTCGAAAAGTTCTTCAACAGCATCAAGATTATGACTAACTGGTTTTTCTAAATAAATAGCAGGAATTCCCGCATTCAAAAACTGCCTTAAATCACTGGTATGAAAAGCAGTTGGAGAGCAAATAAACCCATGAGTAAAAACATGATCAGCTAAAGCTTTATTCAAATCTACGTAGGTGGGTATATCTTTAAACTTCTCCCCCAACTCAGATTTGGAAGATACAATTACAATGTTGTTGTAGCCAAGCTGGAGAAGATTTTCACAATGTCTACGTCCAATGGAGCCAAAACCTTTAAGAAGAATTTTCATTTGAGGTCGATAATTACTTTTTTTTTCAAGAATAACGTTTGAAAAAACTACCTGATCAACACAAAAACTCCCGCCCTATTGATCACTTCTCCGGATCTGCTGACAAACCGTCCTTTGTAAACATAATTACCATTGGGAACATTTTTTCCATTAAGCGTACCATCCCATCCCTGATCTTCCATTGATTTGGCTTCATAGATCAACTCGCCCCAGGTATTGAAAATATAGAATTCCATGGATGCTATTCCCCTATAATAAGGTCTAAAGGTCAAATTCTTAGCTCCAGTTGGAGTAAATGCATTCGGAATCATCACTACATAATCATCCAATACCTCGACGACTACTTCATAACTTGAAATACATCCAAGAGAATCAATGGTAGTTAATTTGACTAAATAGGTGCCTTTTTCTTGGTACTGATGAACCGGGTTCTGAATACTTGAGGAATTGCCATCTCCAAAATTCCAATCCCAGATCAGTACATTTCCCAGGGATAAATCTTGGAAATTAACATCTTCTTGAATTTGAATCTCGGCATTAGAAAGTAATAAACCACCACCTAAATCAGCTTCATACTGAAAATTGGCGATTAACTCTGTCTGAGCAATTAATACTCGAATCCGTTGAGACTGATTAAAGCAACCTGACCCTTTAAACGAGCTGCTAACCCTATAATCACCTGAAATACTTACATTATTCAATTCATTAAGGAGCATTGAATTTCCCGAAGGACTTAATACGCTATAGTCATAAACAGATGGATTGAATCCTTCGATATAATCAGTTAAATCAACTTTTCCATTAGGATCACAAACCACTGATGGATTAGAAACCCGAAGAACCGGTAATCCATTAACCTTAATTGAAACTGGCTTATACTCTAGTCCACAGATCCCTACTCCAGTGGCATTAACATAGTAAATGTATGGAGTACTTCTAGGATTGAGTCCAGCTACTGTTAATACTCCCGAGGCACTAATCCCATACGTTACGCCGTTTACTATCCCATTGGAAATCAAGCTTGAGCCTTGGGAGTCAAAAGACCAGATAAATTGTGGATTTGGAATATTTTGAGGAACCGATGGCGTTGACTGTGCAACTTCACCTATACAAATCTCATCATCATTAGCAGTTAAGACAGTTGCTACTTCGGTAAGGGTAAGTGTATTTGGAACTGCAATTGAACAGCCTTGCGCATCTAATACTTTAAAATCATAGACACCAATCCCTAGATTGGAAATCCGAACCTCACCAGCAGTTGCCAAACTAGTAGATCCTGCATTTGAGCCATTTTTAGTATAAGTGATAAAATAAGGAGCATATCCTCCGCTAATAGTAAACCTGACCTCCCCATTATCAAGTCCACAAGAAGGATCATCTTTTAATAGATTGCTCGTAGTCAAGGCCTCTCCAGGTCCTACCACTTGAATATTTGCAACGGATACTAAACAGCCTTCTGGCGTACTAACTTGCACATTATATATCCCAGTAGCAACTTGGAAAACATTTGTTGATCCAAAAGCCCCTCCATTCAAACTATAAGTGTAAGAACCTGATCCTCCTAAGGAGTTAACAGTAATTGATCCTCCTGTGCCAAAACAAACTTCATTCACGAAAGCAGCTGTTACTGTTGGGTTTGAGTACACCTTTACTTTCCCATTGCCCGTAAATCCCGGACAAACACCTGATCCGGAAGCGGTAACGAAGTAGTTATATTCTGTAGCTGAAGCAGGAAGGTTACCGATGGTTAATTCACCAGTTGCGCTATTGATTTGGTAAATTCTACCGTCAGTAGCTGGGCTTGGACTGCTTACTATAGGTTGAGTTTTTGCTGCATCCAAAAACCATTGGAAAGACACTCCTGTAGCGACAGGATTCAATTCGGGCATTAAAGATGCCACCGAACCAACACAAATCTCATCGCTATCAGCGAGTATTTGAGTTGGACCGTCCACCAAAGTCACCGTATTTGTAATTACAAGACAGCCTTCGTTATCAGTAATTCTAATTTGATAGACACCTGGTCTGTACCCATCCAAAGAAATATTACTTTGATTTATATTCTGTAAACCTTGACTGACTCCGTCTTTTATAACGTCCAAGGTATAGGGAAGCCAACCACCCGTGATGGTCAAATTTAACTTGCCATTTGGAGCACCACAGCCTGGGTCAACTTTGGTTAATGGAGAGCTAGCTAAAGGTGCCGAAGGTCCCGATATCGTAAAATTAAGATTCTGTGCGCAACCCGCAGGTGTTGCGATAGCCAAAGAATAAGTGCCTGCAGCTAAGGATAACGCTTCAAAAGCAGTTTGATTGGTTGGAGCCCCACCATTGACTGAAAAAGTATAGGTAGGAATTCCTCCACTTAGTACCCTCACCTTACCGTTAGTATCCCCAAAACAAACTATAGCTTCGGTTTCTAAAGTAATCGCAGGCGAGTCGTAAACGGTAATATCAATTTTAATTTCTTGACCGGTACAAACCACGTAGAAATAAAAATCATGAGTACCAGCAGGCAAACCTGTAATAACTAATTCAGGATTTAACCAATCTGTGTCATCAATAGTATATTGAATAGCAGGGTTAGCAGCATCAGAACCATCCTGAATCAAGCCAGTTTGTCCAGGACCTGTGTACCATCTAATTTCTGTAGCAGCGGCTGGAGGCAAGGAAGGATCAGGCGCAATATGAATAGGACGGATTGTTACTGGTGCACCAAAACAAGAATTAATTGGAGGAACGATAGCGTAAACAGGGTCTGAAGACTTCTCTATGGTGAAAGGGAATACTTGCTTACATCCTTCGCCATCGCTTACAAGTAGGAAATAGTTGTCTGGAGCTAGGTTGATGGCTTGAGTCAAGTCACCCGGAATAACTGGTCCTGTCTGAGATCCTTTTCTCCACTCCACAGCATAGCTTCCCCAACCACCAGAAATCACCAAATCTTTTATACTTCCATTAGAGAGATCGCATGAAGCTCGCTCAATGGTAGGAGTATTAATGGAAATGGCTGCCGTTGGAGTCTCAACAATTACTGTCTCTGTAAATACACAGCCGACGTCATTTCTAAGATCAATTTTATATGACCCTGGAGCTAAATTACTGTAAATTAAGTTTGTTGTAAATGCTGAACCGTTTAAACTGGTCTCGAAATTACCGTTGCCACCACTTGGTACAATAGTGATTGTACCATCAGTATCTCCGAAACAGGTGATATTTTCAACTGTAATGTTAGCTAAAAGCTCAGGAAGCACGTTGGCTATTGCAGATTCCACTAGCGTACAAATACCTGACCCTGAAATCTCCAAGTAGTAGGTATAATTACCTGTTTTTTGACCACTTATAGTCAAAATGCCATTACTAGGATTAATCTGATAGGTAATTCCTTCTGAATCTGGAATAGGACTAGAGGTGATCGGTTGAGTTAAGGCAGCATCTTTGTACCAATTTAGGAGAGGTGTAACAGGAATTGCTGAAGTAAATACTGGCGAAAGAACTAGATCTTGGCCAAAGCAAACCTCATCTTGGATTGGATTAAGAACTACATTAAATCCCACATCATTTGTTAGGGTAAATAAGTCGGGAAGGTTAAGTTGACATCCATTTGCATCTGTCACCCCTAATGAATAAGTACCAGGTGCCAAATTCTTAACTTCATACACTCCTGCAGTAAGACTATTAGTATAATCTGAAATTGGTTTATTATTCAATACCAACAAATAATTCGTTATACCCCCAACTATTTCAAATTTTATGGATCCATTAGAATCCCCACAGGTAGGGTTTACGCTAGCTAAGTTTTGGATTGCTAGCTGAACTGGCTGGGTCAATTCCACATCAAACTCCGTAAAACAAGGCGATCCGTTTTCTTGGACCTTGACGGTGTAAGACCC
>JAFMBQ010000012.1 GCA_017858365.1 Algoriphagus sp.
CAATGTGAACTGGTAGGAAAAACAAACTTTCCAATAAAGCCACGAACAGGGTTCCGCAAACTACAAAAGCAACATCAGAAAAGTAATCGCCAAGCTGTCCATCAAAGAAGAAGAAAATGCTGAATGCAAAAGCAGTCGTCAAAAGCGAAGAAATTATTGCGGGAATCACTTCTACTGTTCCTTGAATCGCAGCTTGAAGCGGAGTAAGTCCCTTCATGAATTTCTCATAAATATTCTCAGCTACCACAACTCCATCATCGACGATGATTCCTAATACGATAATCGTCCCGAATAACGAAACTTGATTGATCGTCAGATCATAAAAATAGCTGAGGATAAACATCCCGAGCAAAGCCACAGGGATTTTGAACGCAACCCAAAAGGCGATCCTAGGATCTAAAAACAATCCCAATACAATTAAAACCAAAAGGATTCCTTGCCAAGCATTATTGACCAGTCGAGAAATAGAATCACTCAAAGGAATACCTCTATCCTCGATGATAATCAGTTGAAACAATTCATTTTTTGAATTGAAGTCCGTGACAAAGGCATTCAGGATTTCGGCATTATCGAGGATATCTTCATTGTTTCTGCTGAATACCTTTATCGTCACCGCCGGATCTCCATTAATAAAACTTTGATCAGGTTTATTGGCAAAGCGATCCTGCACATCTGCGATATCGCTAAGGTAGACGACCTTCCCGTCGGGAGTAGCTTTGACAATAATGTTAAGTAGGTCTTTTGCAAAGTATTTCCGACTATCCAAACGGATTAAAATCCGCTGCTTTCCAGTCTCCAACTCGCCGCCAGAGGCTTTTACATTACTGCTGTTGATCGCATTTGCTACTTCTTCAAAAGTTAATTGGTAAGCGCGAAGGTCATTTTCTCGAAGTTTTACTTCAATTTCCTCATCAGGATAGCCTGATATGAAAATTTGGGATAAGCTTGGATTTAGAATCAAGTCATCCTTGATGCCTTTCGCATAATCTTTGAGCATTCTTACACTTCCTTCACCAACCACTCCAAGTGTCATGGTATAATTCAGGATTTCCTCCTTTGCAATGACAGGAGTATCCATTCCCTGAGGGAAAGTAGTAATTCCGTTTACTGCATTATTTATATCTTGGATGACCTCGTTGCGATCTGCGTCTTCTGTAAGTTCGATTCTGATAGTAGCAAAGCTTTCAGATGCAGTTGAAGTTACTCGATCAATTCCTCCAAGCCCTTCGAGTTTATCTTCTATTTTATTGATGACATCCTCCTCTACTTCTTGTGGGGAAGCACCTCGATAGACTACATTGACTGTAATGAAGTTAACAGGTTCAGGAGGGAGAAAATTTGATCGCATATTGACCAGTGAGATCAGACCAACTACCAATATCAACCCGATCAGGATATCTACCGTCTTAGGACGTTGCGCTAAGAATTCAATGATATTTTTCATCTTATTGCACGATTTTTTTACCGGCTACCGGTTCTGCAAACTGTGTTAAAATCACCTGATCTTTAGGAGAAAGACCTTTTACTATGATTGAATCCTGCATAATTTGGACTGTTTCGACTTGTTTGCTGGTAATGAGATCCCCTTGCAAAATCAAAACTGCCTGATCTCTTCCAAGGGCTGAACTTGGAATCACATACACATCGTCAAAGCTAGCCGATCCATAAGCCCCTCTCAGATACATTCCAGGCTTGATATTTTGACCACTGATTTGGAAGTAAACTGGAATATTTTGAGTTTGAGCATCTATAGTCCCTCCAACTCGAATAAGTGTTCCGATCCAAGAACCAGGCATTTCATTACTCGAGAAAGAGATTTTCTCACCCACTTTTAGTTTAGCAGCTACCTTAAGCGAAACTCCGGATTCAAGTTCAAACTCATTACTGATGATAGTCGCGAGGGGTTGACCTGGGGAAACCAATCCTCCAACATCGGCCGATGCATTGGTGATGATTCCATTGTAAGGTGCTACTATGGAGTACTTATTAAGTCTATTTTCCTGAGCCTTAAGGCTGTAAAAAGAAGTATAAACACCACGAGAAGTCACAAAAAATTTCTCGCCTTTGGACTTCGTAGCAGGCAATTCCGCCAATGGCTGGTTGAGGTCAATAGTATCCAAATACCGAAGCCATTCTGTGTAATTGTCTGGATAATCAGACTTTAAATCAGGCATAATACCTGTCAAAGTATTTAAGAAAGCACTTTTCTGAGATTGAAGATTCAGACGAAACTCTTCTGATTCAATGTTTAATAGTGTTTGACCTTTTCTAAAGCTTATTCCTGGCTTCATGGAAATAGAACTAGGCAAGATCAATCCTTGAACTTCAGCAAAGAGTTGTGTTTCATTTTTGGCGATTACTCGACCACTGATCAATTCATTGACTTGCTTGTTTCTTGAACTGACTTCCAAAAGCTGCAACTTACTCCTTTGGATCATTGCGATGGTTTCCACCTTTTGATCGGAAGCGTCTACAGTCGACGATTCTCCACCGCAACTCTGAATCAGGAGCGCCAGAAAAAGGAAGGGTAAATAGGTTCGGTACAGGTTCTTTTTCATTTGTAAAGAGAAATGGGTTTTGAGTAAGGTTTTATAATAACGATTGGGTATTTTCTTAAAATGACTACTAGTCACAATTGTTTAAACTATTCAATTTGATAATCCTGAGGTAATAATATGGGAGAAGGTTTCAATCAATTTCTCCTGATTAATCTGCTTGAAATTAGGAATTATGGACTTTTTTGAATCTATAAATTGAATGACTCCAACACAACAGGCCCATATGATGTAATCAATAAATTGAGTTTCTAGATTTGGGTTGATTTCTCCAGACTTTTTTCCTTGATCTATAATCTGCTCAATAAATTGTTGGAGTGCCATACTTACTTTCAAATATTCCTCTCGCTCTTCATCATTTCCATGTTGCTCAAAGTAGTTCAGTAGGCTATAATATTGAGGACTATTACAATAGAAATGATAGCACGCCATACACACTGCCCTGATTTTAGAAATGCTTGATTCTTGATCTAAAACAGACTTTTTAAACTCTTCAAACATCATGCTGACTGATTTAATTGACAATTCAGCTAGGAGTTGATCTTTTGTTTTATAGTATTTGTAGACAGTTCCTTTTGCAATCTGTGCATGAGCGATTACTTGATCAATGGTGAAATTCTGTAGGCCATCTTTAAGCAAGACTATTTCCGCAGCTAATAGAATTTGTTGCTTTCGAATTTCTGGGGTTTGGTGCTTGTTTATCTTCATAGTGACTGCCAGTCATTTTGAAAGCAATTATACCCTAAAAGGTTTTATTTTTTCAAACTTTTATGTTCAATCAATCTCTTATCGCCAACCAATAAACTCAGTTTATCAAAAAAAACAGTTGACTTAATCATATTCGCCTTCTGATTGATTTTAGCTAGTTTTCTGAAATAATTACCAAAATCATTTTATCAGGGTTTGATCAATCCTAATTTCCTATTTTAGCAACCTATTGAAAAAGATCATCCAAAATTCATGAATCAACTTTTCCAGAAAGCCAATCAAAACCCTTCCAAAATTGCCATAATTGACAAAAATGGTTCGTATACATTTAGTCAATTGCTTTCAAAAACTCAGCAAATCGCCCAACATATTTTGGCTGGAGAAACTGATCTCAAGGAAGCTAGAGTCGCATTCATGGTTTCCCCTGGTTTTGATTACGTAGCTACACAATGGGCGATTTGGCAAGCTGGAGGGATCGCTGTTCCACTTTGTATCTCCTACCCTTTTCCGTCATTGAAATATGTATTGGATGATACCGCTGCCACTTTTATACTAGCAGGCGAGGAATATTTGCAAGTCCTAGACCCAGTTCGAGCCGATGAGTCTATCCATTTCTTTCAACTCTCAGATTTCTCATCCCCAATAGAATCCAGTTCATTGCCTGAAATCGAACCTTCCAGAGGTGCGATGATCCTCTATACTTCGGGTACGACGAATTTGCCAAAAGGAGTCTTGACTACACATGAAAATATTGAATCTCAAATTAGTACGCTCATAAAAGCCTGGGAATGGTCCGAATCAGATCATACCGTTGGAATACTGCCACTTCATCATGTTCATGGGATTATCAATGTTTTATCCTGCGCACTTTGGTCGGGAGCTTCATTAAACTTTCTTTATCCTTTTGATGCCGAGAGGCTTTTTGAGCTCTTTGAGGAAGGAGAAGTAAATGTATTTATGGCTGTGCCAACGATTTACTTTAAGCTTATTTCGAGCTTTGAAAGTTTTCCAAAAGAAAGACAGAATCAAATTTCTAAAATATTAGCAAAGTTTCGACTGATGGTCTCAGGTTCGGCTGCACTACCTGTTACAGTCATGGAACAATGGCACCAAATCTCTGGGCACTACTTGCTAGAGCGGTATGGAATGACCGAGATTGGGATGGCGATAAGTAATCCTTATGCTGCTGAACGAAGAGCCGGACATATCGGTCAAGCTTTACCAGGAGTTGAAATACGATTAGTAGATGAATCAAATAATACTGTTCCGATTGGCGAGCCGGGAGAGATACAAGTCAAAGGCCCTGGGGTTTTTAAAGAATATTGGGGAAAACCTGAAGCCACGCAAAAGACTTTTACTTCAGATGGCTGGTTTAAAACTGGTGATATTGCGCAGTTAAATGGAGGTTATTATAAGATCTTAGGAAGGGATTCCATTGATATCATTAAGTCGGGTGGCTACAAAATTTCAGCATTAGAAATTGAAGAAATCCTACGGACTCATCTATTAATAAAGGACTGTGCGGTAGTCGGAATTCCAAACCCAGAATGGGGAGAATTGGTCGTCGCTGCTTTGGTAACAGAAACTGAACTCGATTCAAAAGAATTGACTGCATGGCTAAAAGAACTAATGCCTCCCTATAAAATTCCTCGGATCTTCATCCAATTGGAAGAATTACCAAGAAATGCAATGGGGAAAGTAACTAAGAACGAATTGAAAAAACATTTTACGACATGATATACGGAATCGCCCTATTAGCATTTTCATTCCTTCTAGGTCAGTGGATGGGAATTATTCTGGGTCATTGGATCGGAATAGATTCCAACGTCGGCGGAGTTGGCTTCGCAATGCTTATTTTGATGCTGACCAAAGAAGCTTTTCAGCGAAGAGGTTGGTTCAATGCCGAACTTGAATATGGCGTAGATTTCTGGGGAAAACTATATATCCCTGTAGTAGTGGCAATGGCTGCTAGCCTAAATGTGAAAGCTGCGGTGACTAGTGGAAGTCTGGCAATAGCAGCGGGGATTATCCCTGTGATCGTCGTCTTTATCATCTTTCGATATCTGAATAAGACCCTAAAAATCTCCTGATATGACCGAATTAATTCAGGTAATTGATTCATACGGTCTGATTGTGGCCTTTTTGGTGGTAGGGATTGTTTTTTTATTCTCTTCGATTATTTCAAAAAAAGTCTTTCGATCTAAAATCCCAGCCTCGGCTATTGCCATTTTCATAGGACTGGTTTTGGGATATTTTGGGGGTATTTTTGGCGGCGGTACAAATGGACTTGCTGACATCCGGATATTCAAAGGATTGGGATTTATGGGAGGTGGAATGTTTCGGGATTTCACGATTGTAGCCACTGCAATCGGCGCTAGTTTTCTCTTGATTAAGAAATCCGGAATGTTAGGGATGATTTCACTTTTCTTAGGTTTAGTTGTTTTCTTCACCATTGGCGTGGCGCTAGGCTGGATCTGGGGTTTCCGTGATGCCGTGAGCTTGACGACCATCGGAGCTGGAGCCTGCACTTATATTGTGGGACCAATTACGGGAGCCGCCATTGGGGCCAGCTCAGACATCATCGCCTTAAGTATTGGAATCGGAGTAGTAAAGACCATAACGGTAATTATCCTGACTCCGATTCTGGCCAAGCGGATTGGTTTGAATTCTGAAGGGGCGGCAATGAGTTATGGAGGTTTGATGGGCACGACTAGTGGCGTAGCAGCGGGATTAGCAGCCACTGATCCCAAATTGGTCCCCTATGGAGCTGTGACGGCTACTTTTTATTCAGGATTAGGTTGTTTGATTTGTCCTTCGGTGTTTTACCTGATTTTGGAATATTTCTTATAGTAATATTTCAATCCTTTATTTCGGCCTTTCATCCAAACTAATTTATTTCTGCCTTCTATTAGCTACGTCTTTATAGGATGGGCAGTAAAAATACTATTGAATGTAATTTTTCGATAGAAATTTTATTTACGACCATTTATCAAGCAATGATTGGTTTTAATTGGAAGATGCCTGATCTTGAATTTGGCTTTTAACCCTAAACCCAAAATCATGAAAAATCAACGAAGAGACTTTCTGAAAAAGGCATCCGGAAGCCTTGCCCTTGCCTCAATTGGCACGGGAATATCAACGTCCGCTGCCGCTAAATCTATCCAACTCAAACCTCAAATCAAGACCTCGAACAATGATAAAATCCGAATAGGATTGATCGGAGCAGGAATCATCGGTCACTATGATACCGATACAGCCCTTAAAGTGGATGGTGTGGAATTGGTTGCCGCTTGCGATTTATACACAGGCCGAATCGATTATGCTAAGGAAAAGTGGGGAAAAGAGCTCTTCACCACCATGGATTACCGGGAGCTTTTGGCCCGTCCAGATATCGATGCAGTCTTGATTTGCACTCCAGATCATTGGCATCAGCGCATTGCGATTGATGCGATGAAAGCTGGAAAGCATGTCTATTGCGAAAAACCAATGGTGCAGCGAATCGAAGATGGTCAGGCCATTATTGATGCTCAAAAAACGACAGGAAAAGTCTTCCAAGTTGGCAGTCAGCGAGCCAGTTCAGTTGCAATTTTGGAAGCGAAAAAAGTCTTACAATCTGGAATAATTGGAGATTTGACCTTTATTTCTGCTTATTGTGATCGAACCGATTCGAACGGGGCTTGGAATTATTCAATCCCAACAGACGCGAGTCCTGAGACAGTAGATTTCGATACCTTTTTGGGCTATGCTCCAAAAATTCCATTTGATGCCAAGCGTTTTTTCCGATGGAGAAATTATAAGGAATATGGCACAGGGGCTGCTGGTGATTTGATCGTTCACTTGCTTACATCGGTTCATACGATCACTGATTCATACGGCCCAACTAAAATATTTAGTGCTGGGGATTTGAAATATTGGAAAGATGGTCGGGATGCCTATGATGTCATAAATGCGATTATGACCTATCCAAAAAATAAGCGACATGATTCATTCCAAGTTACCACAAGAGTCAACCTTTGCGATGGTGAAGGAAAGGGTGAGTTTGGGATGAAGTTCGTGGGAACTAATGGGGTCATCACTATTGGTTGGAATGACTTCACCGTAAAAACCTTAAAAAGAAATCCAATACCTGGCTATGGTGGGTATGATTCTTTTACTAGTTTCTCTGCCAAGGAAAAAAAGGATTTTGAAAAATGGTACAAGGAAACTTACGATACTACAAAAGGCGGTGGCTATGAACAAAATGAACCGACTTCCTTTGACGCACCGAAAGGTTACGATGATCGATTGGATCACTTTATCGTTTTCTTCAATGGAATCCGTGAGGGATCACCAATCTTAGAAGATGCCTCTTTTGGACTTCGAACAGCCGCTCCTTCCCTAGCCTGCAACATGAGCATAGCCCAGGAAAAACCAATTCTTTGGGATCCAGAAGCAATGAAATTGATTTGATAGAAGAAGATTTAACTGCTAAATATAAAATAAGGGCAAAAGATTTTTTTGCCCTTATTTTTTGGAATTATATCGAACCACAAGTTTCATGATTCGATGAAAGACCTCCGTGTTTTCATAAACTCCTCTGAAATCTCCTGAATGAGCACCATAGGCAAAAATCGGAACAGGAATTCCAGTGTGATCATCACTTTGGTAGTTGAGCTCGACCGAATGATCAGCAATAGATCCTTGAGGGATTGATACTCCTCCTGTCTCATGATCAGCAGTAATAATCACCAAGGTTCCTGGATTTTGATCTGCATATAGTATCACTTCGCCGATAGTCTGGTCAAAATCCAGCTCCTCCTCAACAATCATTTCACTGGAATTGCTATGCCCTCCCGAGTCGATCATTGCTGATTCTATCATCAGGAAAAATGGAGAATCTGTTTTTCCTAAAAATTCCAAAGTGGCTAAAGTAGTCTTTTTCAAATAATCACCTCGTCCATTGACAAAGGTTGGAAGCGATTCCTCGGAAGCGAAGTAGGCGATTTTAGAAGCTGAGTTTGAAGAAATGCTTGACCAATTATCAACGATAGAAAATCCGTTTTCAACCAACTGCTGAGAAAGATCAAGTGGGGAGCGTTTTAAGTCTGACTTTCCCCCACCGGCAAAAAAATCAAGATCGCTTTTCGGGAGAAACTCCATGATAGATTTGACATCATCACGCTCAGACACATGGGCAAAAAATGCCGCTGGCGTCGCTCCTGATAGTTTATCGGTGGTAATTATCCCAGATTTAAAACCATATTCATTCAAGATGTTAGGAAGGTTTTCAATAATTTCTCCACTAGGAAGCATTCCGATAAATCGATTATTGGTTTTATGACCTGTGGCATAAGCAGTAGCACCTGCAGCAGAGTCCGTCGTAAAGTCGTCTGCTGCCTGGGTTTTAACCAAACCCATATTTTTCAATTGGGTAAGATTCAACTCATTTCCATTGACAAACATACCCGAAGCCAATTGAGCTAGTCCATTTCCATCCCCGATCATCAGGATAATTTGGTTTAATGGAATCTCTTCTCCGTCATTTTCGAAAGTTGGCTTATAGACAGTATGTCTTATCTCACCAGTGTATACCAGAGAAGGTAATTTGACGAGATATTGATAAGCTTGATGAGGCATGTCTGTATTGATATAGTCCACGCCCATTTCACTTATAGCTTTCCATGCTGTCTTCGAGTCGGGAGTAGCCCAAAATCGAATTGGCTTATTGAATCCATGAACCTTCGCAACTAGATCCAAGCCCTTTTGCAGCTCAGCTTCCACCATTCTTCCTTTTCCATTCCATACCGATATACTTCGAAAACTATAACTTACCAGCGCAATCTTTTCCCAAGGAAGTTCAGCAGATAATAATGGCTTCTGATAATCGAAGAATATGTAAGCTGGATAGTCAGCGTAAGCACTTACTTCAGGCTGATTACCGGAAATGACAATCTTTACGCCTTTTGGATTTTCGGTTGTTGCTAAAATATCCTGATAGTTTTCTAATTGTGTAATTAAAAGTGTCAGCGTCGGTATGGCCGCTGTTTTCAGATCAATCAATAACTGAAATTCAGGATTTTTGCCAGCATTCATTTCTTTGGCTTTCCGAATTGGGTCAAGGTAAAGTGCCAAAAGTGTATTTTCTGGCTTGATACTTTGACGCTCATGCGCCACCATCAATTGATTATTCTCCAAAATCACATCCACCTCAATGGATTGGCAAGGCACGCTGTACGCCTCCCAAAACGGTACATTACGGAGGTAATCATTATGCGAGTGAAGCTTAAAACTGGATTTTTCCTGCGCAAAAAGGCCGATAGGTAGAAAAATAAGCAGATATAAAATTAATTTCTTCATCTTCGAAATTAAGGTGTTTAGTACAAGCAATACCATCTTTAACCTATTAAGGCTCCGATTTAATGAAAGAATAACTTTAGATTAATCTTTTGGAAATAAGTCGTTCTAGTGTAAAATCTTAACAATTACTTGAACTGGAAAAAAGGCTTTTGAAGTAACAATGGGTCATCTTTCGAGTGTGAATTTTAACCTTCAAAAAATGACCAAAAGAATCCTTCTAAGTATCCCGGTGGTAGTCGGGTTTCTTATTTCTGTAAATTTTATTCAAAAAGCTCCAGTCAAACTGAACGAAATTCAAGTGATTGGCAGCCACAATAGCTATAAAATAGCGATTGAAAAAGGCATCTTGGATTATTTAGAAAAAATGAATCCAGCTATTTCCCAATCCTTGCAATATGAGCATATCCCACTCTCTGATCAATTGGATTTGGGACTGCGAAATCTGGAATTGGACGTCAGTCATGATCCAAAAGGAGGAAGATATGCTAATCCAAAAGGCTTGGAAATAATGAAATCCCAAGGAATCACACCAATGCCATATGATGAAGAAAACAAACTTCTAGAGCCAGGTTTAAAGCTTTTTCATGCGCAAGACATCGATTTTAGAAGTCATCATTTACTCTTTAAAGATGCACTAGGCGAACTACTAACTTGGAGTAATGCTAATCCGGATCACACTCCGATCTTCATTTTGATCAATGCCAAGGACAGTCCGATTCCAGGAATGCTTGCTCCCCTCCCATTTACGGCTTCTGCTTTGGATAGTATTGATATGGAGATTCGTTCGGTTTTACCTTTGGAAAAACTGATCACACCAGAACTGGTAATGGGAGAAAGTAAATCGCTAGAGACAGCTATCCTTGCTAAAGGTTGGCCAGATCATGATAAAGTAAAAGGTCGATTCTTATTTGTATTGGACGAAAATGAAGTAAAAACCAATCGCTATCTAGCGAATCATCCCGATCTAAAAGACGCTGTACTCTTCGTCAATGTACCGGAGGGCAATTCCAATGCAGGTTTTATGGTCATCAATGATCCCATTGGAAGCTTTGAAAAGATTCAGGACTTAGTTGCCAAGGGTTACATGATCCGAACACGAGCTGACTCCGATACCAAACAAGCCAGAACAAACGACTACAGTCAATTTGAAAAAGCAAAAGCTTCTGGAGCTCAGGTAATTTCAACTGATTATTACTATCCTTCTCAGCTATTTGAATCCACTTACCAAGTAAGTTTTGATGACGGGAAGTTTGAGCGAATCAAGTAAACGCAACACTGGTAATTTCTAGAAAACAGGCAATTTTTAGAATAAGCCTGCTTTTTTCATTTTTATCACTATGAAAATCTCCAATTATAAATCGCTTAGTTTAATCCTTTTCCTAGGTCTTGAATACGCCATGCCCTTAGCTGCTAGTGGTCAAGCCTTGCCTTCGACCCAAGTCGCTTTTCTTTCCGATATCCATCTACAGGATGTTTATGCTGACTTGAATTCAAACGAATTCAAAGGTGTTTTGAACCCTAAAACTGGAAAATATGCGACTATTCGGAGGATGGAGGCACAGCTCAATTCCACGAGACTTTTCAATGAAAATTACTTTGCCCTTTACGCAGCGCTGAATGAGTTGGTGAAGAAGGAGATTAAACTAGTAGCATTACCAGGGGATTTTACCGACGATGGGCAACCCATGAATGTGAAAAAGCTTAGTCAAATCTTAGAATCCTATGCAATTGAGCATCAAATGCGTTTTTTCATAACCACTGGAAATCACGATCCCGTCAGTCCTTACAAAAGTGTTGGAGGTAAAAATGATTTTTTGGGCCTTGATGGAAATAGACAAGCGATTTGGTCGGAAATCCCCACTGACCTAGAGCCTGAAGGGCCGATTGCTATTTCAGCTGAAATCGCACATTGGGGATATGGAGAGATTACACATGAGCTCAAGGATTATGGGTTTTTCCCTTCGGAAAAGGATTTGTTTTGGTCACATCCATTTATGAAGTTGGATTACGAAGGTTATTCATTTGCCAAAGTCAGGGAATTAGCTGAGTTAGACTTTCGAACATTTCCGATAGACGGGGGTAAATTAGTTATTCCCGATGCCAGCTATTTGGTTGAGCCTGTTGAAGGACTTTGGTTAATGGCGATTGATGGAAATGTTTATTTACCCAACTCAAAATCTGAATATTATACGAGTTCGAGTACTGGATTCAATCTAGCAATCGATCAAAAAAATCACCAATTAGACTGGATCAAAGATGTGGCAGCGGAAGCGAAACGCTTGAATAAAACCTTGATTTCATTTAGTCATTATCCCTTGGTGGATTTTAATGATGGTGCATCCGAAGAATTAAAGTCACTTTTTGGCTCTTCTAAATTCCAATTGAATCGCGTGCCGAAGAAGGAAATCTCAGAAGCATACTTAGCTGCTGGTTTGAGTGTACACTTTGCTGGCCACATGCATAGTAACGATACGGGTGTTTTCGAGGATTCTCTGGGTAATCGACTGGTTAATATTCAAGTTCCTTCGCTTGCAGCATTTCCCCCAGCTTATAAAATATTAAGCTTCCCTTCAGAAGACATAATTAAAATCGAAACAGAAATCTTAGACTCAGTTCCAAGGATGGATGAGTTTTTCGACTTGTACCAAATGGAATGGAATTACAGCTTTACAACAAAAAAAGAAACATGGAATCAAAAGGTCTTGGCTTCTAAAAACTATTTGGAGTATACAGAATTTCATCTAAACGAACTGATCCGGCTCCGATTTTTAAATGCTGACTGGCCTGAGCCGATTAAATCCAAGCTCTTGGATTGGAATCTACAAGACTGGACTTACTGGGCAAGTTTGGTTAGCGAAAAATTGTCAGATCAATTTTTGACCAAACCAGTGAGGGACTCACTACAAATTCAAAAGATTCAAGACGAATTCGATTTGGATCCTAAAACTTGGGATTTACTTAGTAAAGTGCCAGGAGAAACGATAATAAGAGATTTTTACCAACTCAAAAACGGCGGTGATTTAGCTATAAATAGTCAAAATGAACTTCGCTATTCACTATATCCTAAGGTCTTTCAAGGAGTCACTGCAAATAAAAAGTCAAGTAAAAGCTTACTTCAAAACCAACTACTACTTTTTGCTCAGATCTTTCAAAAAATCCAAAATGGACTTCCGTCAGATGATTTTTTCATTGATTTGAAGAATAATAAACTAATTAAAATTGAAAAATAGACTAATTAATATTGGCCTAATTTCTAAAGATTACTATGTTAGCTTTTTTGAAATTAATTATATTATCAACTAATAAAAACTATTTATTTTTTAAGATAACATTACTAATAAAATTACTTCCAGGATCATTTTAATGTTATCAAATAATTAAATGATACTATTTTTTTGGCTCATTTATTTTAATAATAAATAAATTGATTTTTATCACAAGTATGGACTGGCTCCATCGTATTAGACAAATAATATTCTACCACTAAATAGCTTCCTATTTATGCAATTTGATTAAAATTTTTTCAAAAAGCTCAAAAAAATCCTACCTCAGACGAATTATTTTAGGCTAAAAACTCTGTTTATCAGATAGATGTGTTTTAATAAACCTCATAGAATTAAAAAATTTGTCTAGACATTCCACTAGGGAAGGTTGCGTAATTATTACTATAATGTTAAAATTTTTCAATTTCATAAACATAATATAGTGTTAATATTTTTTTAACAGCATTTGTATTTAGCAGTGCTAATTTTGATTCGTGAACAAAGCATGAGTTTCGATTTTGATTTGTTCAATTGTATAATTTTTATTAAATATTTAACACTGGAATTTTATGAATACAAAATTACCACTACCGAAAATCATTTATGCTTCTGCATTTATGATTCTATGGACTGGTTTAAGTACCAATGGAGCCCGTTTATACGCAGAAGGACTTGAACTAAAGAAAGAACTAGAAATAGGATATCCGATTTCTAATTTAATCCCCATCCTGCAATCAATCTCCGGAACAGTAACTGATGAATCAGGCCTACCATTACCAGGCGCCACCGTATTGGTGAAAGGAACTACAAATGGAACAGTCACCGACTTGGATGGAAAATTCTCCATTGATGTAACGGATACTGCCATTATTCAAATCTCCTATGTGGGCTATATCTCAACAGAATTAGCAGTAAATGGGCAATCAATTTTTGAAATTCAATTAAAGCCCGATGCAACCCAACTAGAGGAACTTGTAGTGGTTGGATATGGTACTCAGAAGCGGTCTGATGTCACAGGCGCGATTGGTTCAGTCAAAAGTGAAGACTTCAACCGAGGAGTGATTACTAACCCAGTAGATCTTTTGCAGGGCAAAGTAGCTGGAGTAAATATTACTTCAGCCAGTGGTGAACCTGGGGCAAACCAAAATGTGATTATTAGGGGAATTGGTAGTTTACGATCTGGTACACAACCACTTTACGTACTAGATGGATTTTTACTCGACAATTCCGATACTGGAGTCGCTTCTAATCCGCTGAACTTCCTGAATCCCAATGATATTGCAAGTATAGATGTATTAAAGGATGCCAGTGCTACTGCACTTTATGGCTCTCGAGCATCAAATGGAGTAATTGTGATTACCACCAAAAAAGGGAAAGCAGGAACCTCACAAGTAAACCTTTCAGCTTCCACTGCTTGGTCTTCCATTGCTAATAAAATCGATGTATTCGGTGCTGATGAATTTAGACGACAAGTAGTAGCGGTTGGTGGTGCTTTGGAGGATTTCGGCGGAAATACAAATTGGCAAGATGAATTGACTCAAGTAGGTTTCTCTCAGGACTACAATCTATCCATGAGTGGGGCTAATACCGAAAGATTTTCCTATTTCGCATCCTTAGGTTATCAGAGCCAAGAAGGTATTTTAAAAAATAGTGAATTGAAACGCTACTCTGGCAAATTGAATATGAATCAGAAAGCTTTCGAAGGCAGGCTGACGATTGATTATAACTTGACTGCTTCTTTTACTGAGAATTTACGACCAAGCATCTCCTCGACTATCAGCGATATGCTTTACCTGAATCCTACGATTCCTGCTTTTACAGATGGTCAACCTACACTCTTAAATACGAATGCACTGAATCCAATCAAGCGATATGAGGTCTACAGTGATGATGCCGCAAACAATCGAATCCTAGGGACAATTTCTCCATCTTTCGAAATCATCGACGGACTTACTTACAAGATGAACCTTGGAGTCGACTACTCCAATACGAATAGATACATCCAAAATAGGCCTTTCATCGGGGTTATCAATGAGTCAAATATTTCAGATGGTACTTTGGATGAATTGATTACTGCCAATACTAATAGCTTGGTGGAAAACACGTTGACTTATAACTGGAATAATTATAAGCACAATTTCACGGTATTGGCCGGACATTCTTATCAGACCTTTATGGATGAGTTTAGAGGTACCTCAGCAAGAGGATTTGCCAATAACAATATCGATCCAAGATATCAGGACCAGAACAGCACCAGTCTATTACCGACAACTATCAGTGCATCGGCAATCAAGAATGAATTGCAGTCCTACTTTGGTCGGGTAAATTACACCTATGCTGACCGCTACCTATTTACTGCCACTTTCCGAGCAGATGGTTCTTCCAAGTTTGGTCAAAACAACCGCTACGGCTACTTCCCTTCATTTGCTTTAGGCTGGAATGTAACCAAAGAAGACTTCATGGCGAATTCAGTTTTTAACAATCTAAAAGTTCGTGCGAGCTGGGGAAGAACTGGAAACCAAGAAATTCCATCTAAAATCACTAAGGCTAGCTACTCCGAAGATCGATTGGCTACTGGAGGAGGCAGTCTTAACACCTACCCTATTGATGCACAAGGTAGTACGCTGGATAGTTATCCATATGGAATTGTTTTTACTCGGGTGGCAAACCCAAATCTACAATGGGAAGTATCTACTCAAATTGATTTTGGTATTGATTTCGCGTTTTTAGATTATCGATTGACTGGTACTTTGGATTATTTCAACAAAGTGTCATCCAATATCCTACTTGAAGTAGTTCCTGCCGATCCTATTCAGCCTACATCTACTTTCTGGGATAATATTGATAATATGAAAATCCACAACAGTGGTATCGAATTGGCTTTGAATTATGCCAGCAAGCCAACGCAAAACTTCTCATATGAGATTGGTGGAAACATAACTTTTATCCAAAATGAAGTAAGAGATTCACCTTACTCGGTATTGACTACTGGAGCAGCTCAGGGTGCTGGTCAAACGGGTGCTACGATTAATGGCTATATCAACAATCAACCCATTGGAGCATTTTATATGCTTCAATTTGACGGTATTGGCGAAGACGGATCAAACAGATTCAAAGACATCAACGGAGACGGTGAGATATTGGATAATGACCGAAGTGTGGTCGGAAGTGCGATTCCTAAGATCATCTACGGTTTCAATACAAATTTGAAGTATAAGAATTTCAACTTAGGATTGAATTTCAACGGCGCTTCGGGAAATGATATCTACAATCATACGAACATGTCTCTTTTCACAAAAGCCCAGCTTTCCAGATCAAATAACACTACAGATTTTGCGGTTCAATATCCTAATGAGTCCTTCAACAATTCCAATACGGTTTCAACCCGTTTCCTGGAAAGCGGTTCATTCTTTAGGTTGAACAATGCCACTTTAGGCTACAATTTGAATCCAAGTAGAATCGGAATGGGCGATGCTTTTCAAAATATCAAACTCTCCCTTACTGGTCAAAACTTATTTGTGATCACGAATTATTCCGGATTTGATCCGGAAGTCAATACCGGATCAACTTCAGGTGGAATCCAAACTTTTGGCATAGATCGTTTCACCTATCCAAGAGCAAGGACCTTCATGATCAACCTGAATTTAACCTTCTAAAAAAATTGTCGATAAGTATTCAATCTTCCAAAAATCTTAATCAAATGAAAACTATCAGATTTAGTAAAATATTACCAACAGTCGCTTTTTTACTCGCTTTTCTAAGTTGTACTACATTGGACGAAGAAATTCTCGATGAGTCACTAACGGGTACTGGGCAAGCGGAAATTGTAAGCGGATCCATCGCTCCTGTGTATGGCATGTTGCGTCAAGTATGGCTTCATACTGTCAATTTTGGACTTCAGGAAGTCGCTTCTGATGAAGGAATTCTTCCTTATCGTGGAGGTACAGATTGGTTTGATGGCGGGAAGTTTATTGCCGTACACCAGCATCTGATGACTCCGGGAAATAGCCTAGTGAGAGATTCTTGGACCTTCATTACGCTGACTTTGTCCCGTGCAGTTTTGGCAGAGGAAAATATGCGCCTTGAAGTGGCAAATGGAAATTCAAGTGCCAAAAGCCCTCTTTACGAGATGAAAGCCATGAAGGCTTATCTAAACATGTTGGCGTTAGATAACTGGGGGCTTGTTTTCAAAAAAGATGCTCCTGACAAACTATCGGAAATTCTCAGAGGGCAGGAAGCTTTTGATTACGTAGAATCCGAACTTCTATTAGCAGCTACTGGGATTGGAAGTAATAATGATCCTGGCAGAATGAATAAATATGCAGTAGATGGATTATTGGCTCGTCTATATTTGAATGCAGCTGTATACAGAGATCCTTATGGCGCACCGAATTTCAGAGCTGAGGATATGGACAAAGTGATCCAATACACTACTAATATCATCAATGGACCTTATTCTTTGTCTCCTGAATATTTTGATTTGTTCAATGACAACAATAAAACAAATCCTGAAATTATATTTTCACTCGATCAGAGAGGAGTACTTCAGACCGAGCACAGTAGATGGCAATATTGGTCTATTTCAGGTGATCAGGTTCCAAGACCTGAGTTTCCAAGCACGCGTGGGACTGATGCGGTAGCAGCTACACCTGATTTCATCCAGACTTGGTATGACGCTTATGGTAATGTGGATCCTGCAAAAGCTGATGCTCGTTTTTTCCAAGAGAATACAGTCATTCCTGAAAATCTTAAAGATTTGACTGGTGTGAACCCCAACAATGATGAGGACCATTACTACTGTGTAGATCCCAATAAATTTGAAATGGACCGAGGAATACTCCGTAATGTCATTTGGGGTCCTCGGAAAGATGCAAATGGAAATATTTTGAAATGCGCAGATGGAAAAGTGAGAATCTATCCAGTGATCAACAGAAGAAGCAGTGGTGCAAATATTCGATATGTGGATCACACCTATCAGGTAGATTTTACAAATGAGGGAAGTCTACACAATACAGGACACAGATTCTCCAAATATCAATTTAGCCGTACTGCACCGAACTGCTGTACCAATAGTAGTGTGGACATAGTTTTGATCCGATTGGGTGAGGTGTATTTGATGCGCGCCGAAGCAAAGTTGAGAAAAGGTGATAATGCCGGTGCCTTAACTGATATCAATGCACTGAGAACTTCAAGAAATGCCCGTCCTGCGCAGACTCCTGCTCCGCTCAATACCATTGACCTCAATATATTATTCCGTGAATCCGGTTTTGAATTGTACTGGGAAGGTCTGAGAAGAGTCAACCAAATCAGATTTGGAAAATACGAGAATAGCTGGACAGAGAAGACTGATCAGGATATCAACAAAAGACTATTCCCGATTCCTCAAAGAGCCATAGACGGAGCTTCAAATGAAATAGGATTCTTAGTCCAAAATCCTGGTTATTAAATTCCCTTTTAACTGCTAGTAAAGTAGAGCCGGTGAGATTTCTCATCGGCTTTTTTTATAAATTTTCTGCATTTGTTTTAGTCTCTTATCTGAACAACTGCACGAAAACTAACCCTCTTCCAACAGCTCAACAAATTCTACCTCCAAGCATTATTCTTTTATTTTCTTTAGGTCATCTTTTTGGAGGTCAAGTGAAAAGTCGTCTGACACCATGAATTGAAAAATCTATTTCAAATCTAACCTGCGGCAATTTGAAACGATTACAAAGCCCAATGGTGTTACAGATTTGTACTTTTAAGCTGAAAAAATTGGAAACGAATCGTATTCATATCAAAAACATGGTGTGCCCTCGTTGTATCAGCGCAGTTGAGATGATTTTGAAGGAGCAGGATATTCTTTATTCTCAAGTGAAACTAGGGGAAGTAAGTCTGAACAACTCAATCACCTCAATACAAAAAGGAAAACTCAGTGAAGCTCTCAATCTGCAAGGATTTGAACTTTTGGAATCCGAAAAATCTAGCTTGATCGCCCAGATAAAAGCCGCGATCATTTCTAAAATTCATCACTCAGCCACACCGATGAAGGAGAATTTTTCTACTTTTTTGGCAAACCAGCTGAATCAGGAATACACTTCCATCAGCAGACTTTTCTCCTCCGTTGAGGGCGTCACCATTGAAAAGTACATTACAGCTCAGAAAATCGAAAAAGCCAAAGAGCTACTTTATTACGATGAAATGAGTTTGGCAGAAATAGCTTTTCAACTTGATTACAGTTCTTCCGCTTACCTCTCTTCACAGTTTAAAAAAGAAACTGGAATGACACCTTCCGAATTTAAAAAACAAAGTGATCCTAAGCGCAGGAATTTGGACTCGCTTTGATGGCAACTAGTGCAAGCCAAACAGCGTATTCCCACTCAAAAAGTCTTATCAGATTTTTCATAATCTTGTAAACCTCACCCAAAATTCCATAATTTTTCTCAAGTTGGATTTCCGACCTTTACATGATGGAAATTGAAACTCAGCAACTCACCAAACGGACTTTTCCTGTAACAGGCATGACCTGCGCAGCCTGCGCCTCGAGTGTAGAGACGATTCTTCAATACACCGATGGAGTGAAATCAGCGAATGTGAACTTTGCTACCAACACAGTTCAGGTAGAATTCACGGAAGAAACGGATGCTGAAAAACTAAATCAGGCCCTTACTGCGATAGGCTACGGTTTAATTATCTCTGATGAAAATACCTCCAAGGTGGTCGCAGAAGTCCAAGCTGAAGAATATCAGAAAATTAAATCTCGAACCATTTGGTCAGGCATTTTGACTTTGCCGGTGGTCGTGATTGGGATGTTTTTTATGGATTGGGAATTGGGAAGATGGATTTCGTTGATTTTGACGATCCCAGTTTTGTTCTATTTCGGCCAGCCTTTCTTTAGTGGAGCTTGGAAGAAGGCTAAGTTTCGCAAGGCCAATATGGACACCTTAGTTGCCTTAAGTACAGGGATTGCCTTTCTTTTCAGCCTTGCAAATACGATATATCCAGAATTCTGGCTTTCTAGAGGAGTAATGCCCCATGTCTATTATGAAGCGGCTTCCGTCATTATTACATTTATTACGCTAGGGAAATTGCTAGAAGCTCGTGCCAAATCAAATACTACCTCTGCCCTCAAGAAATTAATGGGGCTACAGCCCAAAACACTGAAAGCCAAAATTGATGGAGTCGAGCAGGAAATTCCGATCGAGGCGGTCCAAAAAGGATATGAAATCATTGTTCGTCCAGGAGAGAAAATCCCGGTAGATGGAAGTGTCATTTCTGGAAATTCCTACGTTGATGAGAGCATGATTTCTGGAGAACCTTTGGCTGTGGAAAAGAAAAATGGCGAGGCCGTTTTTGCCGGGACAGTCAATCAGAAAGGTAGTTTTAGCTTCATTGCCGAAAAAGTAGGTAGTGAAACACTCCTATCTCAAATCATTCTAAGAGTGCAAGAAGCACAAGGAAGCAAAGCTCCAGTGCAGAAGTTGGTAGATAAAATCGCCGGAATCTTCGTCCCAATAGTCATTTCAATCTCCATCCTGACCTTTGCAGTATGGATGTTCGTTGGTGGCTATAATGCATTTACACATGCTTTGATGAATTCCATAGCAGTGCTGGTCATTGCTTGTCCTTGTGCTTTGGGTTTGGCTACACCGACTGCAATCATGGTTGGGGTAGGAAAAGGAGCCGAAAATAATATCCTGATCAAGGATGCAGAAAGTCTGGAATTGGCGCATAAAGTCAACGCGGTGATCCTGGATAAAACCGGAACTATCACTTCAGGTAAAACCAGTTTAACCAACCTGAAATGGGCTACAGAAAATGGAGAAGAGGAGTATGCTCGTATTTTACTGGCTATTGAATCAGCTTCGGAACATCCACTTGCTGAAGCTGTGGTAAAAGCATTAAGTGAGAAAAATATCAGTCCGACTTCGATTCAGGGTTTTCAAAGCATCACTGGAAATGGTGTAGAAGCCAAATCAGAATCAGGTAGTCATTACTATGTTGGAAATCAAAAATTACTTTCAGCCAAAGGCATTGAATTAGATTCAGATTCTTTAACTACAGCAGAAACATGGAGAAATGAAGCCAAAACTGTGATTTTCTTCGCGAATGAATCAGAAGTCTTAGCGATCATTGCAATTGCAGATCAAATCAAAGAGAGTTCCAAAGTCGCGATTGAGACCTTGAAAACCCAGGGCATCGACGTGTATATGCTTACTGGAGACAATGCTCAAACAGCAAAAGCGGTGGCAGATCAAGTTGGCTTGACAAACTTCAAAGCGGAAGTAATGCCTTCGGATAAGTCTGATTTTGTCAAAGAACTTCAGGCAAAAGGCAAGATCGTTGCAATGGTTGGTGATGGAATCAACGATTCTGAAGCTTTGGCTCAGGCAGATGTCAGTATTGCCATGGGTCATGGTTCAGACATTGCGATGGATGTGGCCAAGATGACGATCATCTCTTCGGATCTACAAGCAATCCCAAAAGCATTTAATCTATCAAAATTGACTGTAAACGGCATTCACCAAAATCTCTTTTGGGCCTTTATTTACAACTTGATTGGAATCCCGATTGCTGCAGGCATCTTATATCCTATCAATGGTTTCTTATTAGATCCAATGATCGCTGGGGCAGCAATGGCGTTCAGTTCGGTTTCAGTGGTATTAAATAGTCTTAGATTAAAAACCAAAAAACTCTAAACTTCATTATTCGATATTGAAATTATTGAAGCAATCAGAATTGGTGGCAATATCCCAACCTTAAAACCTTTCAACTTTACAACCTTACAACCTTACAACTCAAACATGAAAACTCAAAAATTCAAAACAAACATTAACTGTGGCAACTGCTTGGCAAAGGTCACTCCTATCCTCAATGCTGAATCAAGAATCAAATCCTGGGAAGTTGATTTAAAAAGTGAGGATCGTCTATTGACTGTTGAATCCGAAGACATGAGTGCAGAAGATGTATTCAAAACTGTCATCAAAGCTGGTTTTCTAGCCAAACCTGAATAATTTTGTTGAAAATCACCTTATGAAATCCACTTTGAAAATCCTTCTTCTCATCCTTTTGGTTGTAGAGTCTAGTTCCTTGATGGCGCAGCAAGCCCCGCTTCTACAAGTCATCAGGTCAGAAATCAAAGGAATCAATATATTTGGAAAGCCCGTAGATCAGCAAACTCGCTGTCAGCATTGGCATTCAGATTTGGACATCATTGCCATCAAATTTCATTGCTGTGATAAATATTACCCCTGCTTCAGTTGCCACGAGGAAACAGCCGATCATTCTCCTTCTGTCTGGCCAAAAGCTGAATTTGACACCAAGGCTATTCTTTGTGGGGTATGTGGAACAGAGTTGAGCATAACAGACTATCAGAACTCTAACAATACTTGTCCCAACTGTAAATCAGCTTTTAATCCGGGTTGTAGCAAACATTACCATCTTTATTTTGAAACTGATTCAAGTAAAAAGTAGATTTTTCTAACCGCCTAATTTTTCAGTCAGGTCAAGAGGAAGAGGTATAAAAGAATCCCCAAACTAAGAGGATCATCAAAACGCATTTTTAGAAAAGGCTCTTCGACTGATTAGTTAATTTATCAATTTAATCCTCTTGGCAATTCAGTGAATAACCATGATTAATAGCTTTCAAATATTAATTGATCCTTCTGTAAAATCAATTTTTTTTTCAGCTAGCTTTGAAATCAGATAGTTCATATGAAGGTTTCAGGAATTTTATTCTTATTTCTTAATCTAGTTGCTTCGGTAAGCTTTTGGGCAGGTAATACATCTGTCTATTTAGATTCGCCAAATCAATCGGCTAGTGAATTATTACATTCGGATCTACATATTCAGCAAAGTTCAATCTTAGAGGTTGGCGATGCGCTCACAAATACGATTGTTCCTGAAAGGCCGGTAATAAGGTTAATTCATTATTTTTTCAAATCTCAATCTGTACTGGATAGTTTTTCAGGTTTATCTGCAATTTGTCATAGAATTGAGCGGAATTATAAAAAAACTGCGTTTACCAGAGATGCAAATTTACCTGCTTTTTTAATCGTTTTTCCCCACCATTATTTTACCTAGTCAAAATCCTGCAACAGGTTAACCTGAAAGAGTTTTGATAAACACCCTAGGTACAACACATTCTTGCCTATGGATTCATTTTGTCGAGCGCATGCTTCGATCAAAAAGTTTCTATACCAAAGCCGAGTGAATAAGTGGTGGTAGCGATGTCGATAAAAGACAGCGCTCCTCTCCTCCCAATTCGTGCTATACCTGAATGCAATGCCACCATTCTTTTACTGAAAAATGCGGGAAATAATCCCAATACAGCATTATTTTGATATAAAGGAAGCTTCCTAGGCAAGGTTTAAGAAAAGATGACCACGGGATCCTTCTACATCTTTTCAATTCTAAAGCCCTTTGTTCCTAAAATTCACTTTGTGAAAAATTCTTCCTTAGCTAAAAATCAGGCTATGTGAGGCAAATAGACCCTGTCAATCGGTTTTCAATTACACCATGCCCAGCAATAAATACATCCTATTTATTAACGCAACAAAGCTTCCCCACAAATCATGACACTTAAAAAAACAACCTATATCACTTTTATCCTTGCCATGTTGGGTACACAGGCAGCATTTTTTATTGTCATTCAGATGATTTGGCCCGGACTGGTAACAGATTCCCTACTTATGACGAGCAGGTGGCTAGGTGTGACTGCAATCGTAGGATTCTGCTTGAAGAGAGCCTCACTTACAACTTGGATATTTGGAAGTATGCTTATAGGAATTGCAATAGGAACGGACTTCCCTGAGCTTGCCATGAATCTAAAAGTGGTTAGTCAGATTTTTCTAAAATTGATAAAAACGGTGATTGCTTCACTCCTTTTCGCGACACTAGTCGTGGGAATAGCAGGCCATTCCAATCTGAAACAAGTAGGAAGAATGGGTTGGAAGTCACTTCTATATTTTGAAATAGTCACAACTTTTGCCTTGTTGATCGGACTACTGGCAATCAACATATCCAAAGCTGGAGTTGGCATTGAGCTGCCAGTGGGCGAAGTTCCGATTCAAGGTACAGCCAGAACTTGGCAGGAGGTGATGCTACATATTTTCCCAGAGAATATCGCGAAATCCATTTTTGAAGGAGAAATTCTTCAAATCGTCATTTTCAGTATTCTGTTCGGAATAGGTTTGGCGTTGATAAAAGATGAAAAAAAGAAGCGAACCATGCTTTCTTTCACTGAAAGTCTTTCAGAGGTTATGTTCAATTTTACCCGTGTAATTATGTATTTCGCACCTTTCGGAGTTGGGGCCGCAATAGCATACACAGTAGGTGAAATGGGTTTGGGGATCTTGATTAATCTATTTCATTTGTTAGCCACACTTTATGTTGCTTTGCTCGCATTCCTACTACTGGTCTTACTTCCTATTGCACTTATTCTTAAAATCCCTGTATTCAAATTTTTGAAGGCCATCTCTGAGCCGGTTTCTATTGCCTTTGCTACCACCAGTTCGGAGGCTGCACTTCCCAAAGCAATGGAGGCGATGGAAAAATTTGGTGTTCCTCGCAAAATCGTCGCATTTGTTATGCCAACTGGCTATAGCTTCAACCTAGACGGAACCACACTCTATCTGTCCCTGGCGGCAATTTTTGTTGCTCAAGTAGCTGGGATAAATATGGGGATAGAAGATCAGCTCTTATTGGTGCTCACTTTAATGCTCACCAGCAAAGGAGTAGCTGGAATTCCAAGAGCCTCCTTGATCATTCTGATGGGGACTGCTGCTAGTTTTAATCTGCCAATGGCTCCGATATTTTTGATTCTAGCAATCGATGAATTGATGGATATGGCAAGAACATCAGTCAATGTGATTGGAAATTGTCTCGCCACCTGCGTGATCGCAAAATGGGAAGGAGAATTTGGTCTTCCTTTAGCTGAAAGTGTGGATTTTATTTCACTCGAGCCTGCGTTGGAAAAGGAAATGCAGGAGGTAATGAGTAATTAAAATAAGCGTATATGATCCACCAACCCAAATCAACCCACAGTTAATTCAAACTACACATGTATGAGTTTATTCAGTCCATTTTAGCACATTTAAGTCCTGAATTGATAATCAATAAGGGCGGGCTAATCCTTTTACTTGCCATCATATTTACAGAAAATGGCCTATTCTTCGGTTTCTTTTTGCCTGGGGATTCCCTTTTGTTTTTGGCTGGAATGCTCTGTGGGTTACCTGTTTTGGATCTTACAATTGTTTCGTTGGTATCTTATATAGCACTAGCAGCATTCTTAGGATATATTGTATCGTACTTTGT
>JAFMBQ010000268.1 GCA_017858365.1 Algoriphagus sp.
TGAGTAATATCTCCCTTAGTACTCGGGAAATGCTCAAAACTCATTTTGAGATCAACCACATTCTGGTGGACCTCATGCAGCACTCTAGCGACGGTACGATCAAAAATGCGGTGAAGCTTTTCGATTCCATGATTGTTGAGTCGGTTTTGATCCCAACGAGTAAGCGAATCACGGCCTGTGTATCTTCTCAAGTCGGTTGCAGCTTGGATTGTAATTTTTGTGCCACAGCACGTCTGAAAAGAATGCGTAACCTCAATTCTGCGGAAATCTATGATCAGGTAGTGGCGATCAAAGAGGAAGCAGAAACATATTTTCAGCGTCCGCTGACCAATATCGTTTTTATGGGAATGGGTGAACCCCTACTGAACTATGCCAATGTCCTAGAAGCGATTGACAAAATCACTTCACCTGAAGGTCTCGGGATGGCTCCCCGACGCATTACCCTTTCTACTGTCGGCGTGACCAAAATGATTCGAAAACTGGCCGATGATGGGGTGAAGTTTAACCTAGCAGTTTCCCTCCACTCCGCCATCAATGAAACTCGATCCCGACTGATGCCGATCAATGATAGCAATCCAGTAGAGGAACTCGGCGACTCTTTGAAATATTGGTACGAAAAGACTAAGCGCAAAGTCACGTATGAATATGTAATCTGGGAAGGTATCAATGATGACGAGCGACATGCCAGAGCATTAGCTAAGTTTTGCAAAATAATCCCTTCGAAAGTGAATCTTATCCAGTACAACCCGATCGATGAAGGAGAATTTCGTCAGGCAAAGCAAGAAGCCGTGGATATGTATGTTCGAATTCTCGAATCGCAAGGCATTATTGCCAAAGTCCGTAAATCCAGAGGTCAAGACATCGATGCAGCCTGTGGTCAGTTAGCAAATAAAAATGAAGTGGCAGCTTTAAACACTATTTAAGATTTTTTCACTTGTTTAATTATAAGTAATTAGTTTTATTGGGATCGTTTTTAGTACCCAACCAACTATCTTATGAAAAAGCAACTTTTATTGCTGATCCTTTTTTTGATCAGCTGCAGCTCAGTAAAGCTCTATGGACAGGAAGCTTTACCCCAAAAAATCCAAAGCTACTTTGACACCTACCAGAAGGAATATCCGGTAGAGAAAGCCTACCTCCATCTGGACAAAAATACCTACACCTTGGGTGAGGAGGTTTGGTTTAGCGCTTACCTCACAGCAGGAAGTAATCAAATTCCTTCCCCATTAAGTGCAACCCTATATGTTGACTTATTTGACGGAGATGGGCTCCTGCTTGAACAGAAAATCGTTCGCTTGGAAAAAGGAAGAGGAAAGGGTGATTTTGAACTCCCCTCTTTTGGAAAACCTGGAATCTATCAAATCAAGGCATACACAGCTTGGATGCGAAATTTTGGTGACACTTATTTTTTCACCGGATCGATCCAGGTAGTCGATGGTGCAGGAGGGTCATTTCTACCAAAAATTACGT
Organism: Algoriphagus sp.; assembly: GCA_017858365.1. Taxonomy (GTDB): domain Bacteria; phylum Bacteroidota; class Bacteroidia; order Cytophagales; family Cyclobacteriaceae; genus Algoriphagus. The sequence goes on from JAFMBQ010000268.1 coordinate 1,471, forward strand.
ATTCAGGTATCGAATCGACAGGTGGAAAAGTGACTTATCGTGCTGATCTGGTCGTGGTGGATAGTGAGGGAAACTCATTAGCTGGAAAAACAATTGAAATAAAGGCTAAAGCTGGAGAGGAGCAATTGTACAGTCAAAAATTCCCACTTAACGCGCAGGGAGAACTCAGTTTTACTTTTTCCATCCCAGAAAAAGCCAATCCCAATCAGATTCTAGAACTCACTTATTTCGAAAATGAAACTTATGAAGTGACCCAAAAACTGTCTTTGCCCTACAGTTTAAGCCTTGCTGATATTCAATTTTTGCCGGAGGGCGGTCAATGGATTATGGGAAAGAAAGCCAATATGGCGTTTCGCGCAATCTACCCGAATGGCATGCCCGTAAGCCTAGAAGGCGAAGTCAGCGGAACTGAAATTACATTTTCAAGCAATTTTGGTGGTTTAGGTAAATTTGAAATCACTCCTGATCGTGCGGAGTATCAAGCGAAAATCAGAAACCCTGCTACCGGACAGGAAAGATCATTCAACCTACCAAAAGTAGATTCGGAGGGGCTTGTGCTTCAAGTCATCAATAATCCTGCGGCGAGCTATGTCACCGCATTTGTACAAGGCACCTACGAGCCGAATAGCCTTTTGTTAATATCTCAAACTCGAGGTATCATCAACTACATGATCCAAGGATCCTTGGCAAATGGCGTTTGGGGTGTTCGGATTCCAAAAGAAAATCTGATTTCCGGAATCAATCACATTACGGTAATGGACAGTAAAGGCAATGCCTTGCTCGAACGCTTACTCTTTGTCCAACCTATAAATCCAATCCAGCTGGAACTCACGAAGTCCGGCAATCTGAGTCCAAGAGAAAAAATCTCCATCAATCTAAAATCGACAGCGACTGGAAATGCCGTGGCGGGAAGCTTCTCAGTTGCAGTTTTGGATGCTCAGCAGACCGGGGCAGAAATGGATCTAGCTGAGACTATTTTCTCTAACCTTTTATTGACATCGGATCTGAAAGGCAGCATCTACCAGCCGGCCAGGTATTTCCTGGACAGCAAGCCAGAAACTTTGGAAGATTTGGATCTAGTGATGCTGACTCATGGTTGGAGAAGATTTAACTGGGAGGACGTATTGGCGGGGAGTTTTCAAAAAGTCGAACACTTCATCGAGCGGGGAATCAATATTGAAGGCACTATCACTGATCAGGAACAAACGAAGAAGGGGCTAGGAGGCGGAAAGATAACGGCTTTAGTCGGTGAAGGAATAGAAATTGTAAGTTCCGAATTTGGACCAAATGGCCGATTTATTTTCCGGGATTTGGAATACCTCGATTCGGCAAAAGTCACAATCACAGCAGAAGATAGTCGGCTTAAGAACTTTATAGACATAGAAGTAATTCGGCCAGAAGCAGTATTCAATGAGGTGGCGGGAAAGTATCCAAAAGAGATCATTTGGCCTGCTGAACTCGTGGCAACCTATCGTGAACGAAACATGATGCGACAACTTAACTCTGATCAAGACATTATTGATCTCCAAGGGGTGACGGTGGAAGCAAAGACCATCGAACGAGAGGAAGAAGAAATCAAAAAAATCTATGGAGCTGGTGATGTCACACTTGATCCCTCAAAAATCCCTTCTTCGGTTGGTTTTACTAACGTTTTCCAACTAATTCAAGGAAGAGTTTCTGGCGTGCAAGTATTTGTATCTGGATTAAGTGTTAGTGTGACGATTCGAGGAGTTGGGTCACTTGGTGGCGCAGGTACTCAGCCATTATACCTGCTGGACAATGCTCCGGTAGAAGCCTCTACTTTACTCAACATCAGCCCCAGAGATATCGCCAATGTTGACGTATTCAAAGATCCGGCAAAGACTGCCATTTTCGGTGCCCAAGGTGCCAACGGAGTAATTGCCATCTATACCAAAACTGGGTCAGGATTTGGTCGGAGTGTAGGAGGCACGCTAGTGACCAATTATGGAGGCTACTCCGTTCCAAAGGAATTTTATCTTCCAAAATACGATACTAAAACCGTGGAAAATTCGGTTAAGGATGCACGAGCAACCATCTACTGGAATCCAATCTTGAGTACAGATGAAAACGGTCAGGCAAAAGTAGAATTCTTTAATTCCGATCTTGCCAAAAAACAGCTGGTCATCATAGAAGGGATCACTTCGGATGGAAGATTAGCTCGTCTAGTCCGTATTTTAGAATAAGCATTTGCTTTCTTCACCAAAGCCTTCTAATTTCTTCCAAATTTAAAAAATGAACAAATGAAAAAGGCTTTGGTGATTTTTTTTGTACTGGTTTTAACCTCCTTTTCGGGCTATTCACAGACCCAAAATCAGGGTGATACTCGACTCCATGCTTTTGGGACCTATGGACTTCGATGGCAAAATGTTGGAGTCGGTGGTGGAATCGAATTTTTCTTTGTGGACCACTTTGCTTTCATGCCGAGTTATACTCAGATTTTTCCAGCAATCGGCTCAGAAAGCAATTTCAGTGCAGACTTTCGCTACTACATTTCCGAAGGACCTTCCCAGCTATATTTTATGGCTGGATACAGCCAAAACTGGGAAAACACACAGCCAGACGGCGCAGGAGTACGGAGGAGTTTCAAAGGCGCAAATGTAGGTGTAGGTGCCTACATTGGATTAGTAGACTGGATGGGATTGAGCACTGAGTTCAAATTTCAAAGCACCAACAGGCAGGAAGTTGGATTTCGGGTGGGCTTGGCATTCCCTCTCGGAGGAAGAGCAGTAACTAATTAATTATTTATTTTTTCGAAAACTCGAAAAGCTTGCGTTTCTCCTCCTTACTCAAAGCATCGTAACCTTTATCAGCGATTTTGTCGAGAATCCTATCAATTTCTTCTTGTGTCGCATCCCCTGAATTTAAGGCCACATTGGAAGCTTTTGTGGATTTCGAAAAAGTGGAACCGAAGCTCGAGCCGGTACTTTTTTTCCTATAGGAAACGTGTACTTTTTTCTTTTTAGAGAAAAAGTTTTCAAACCAAATACCCACTCGCTGCACTGGATCCCCTAGATCTCTCCCATTTCGAAGCTGAGTAACGTAAACAAATCCCATTAAGGCTCCCCCCAAATGTGCGAGTTCTCCACCTGCATTCGCACCAACAGTATTGGCAAAAGCAAGAATAACATAGAACATCGCGATGTATTTGATCTTAACTGGGCCGATCAAAATCAACATGAATGTCGTATTCGGAGTCAAAGTGGCTGCTCCTACTACAATCGCAAACACCCCCGCGCTGGCCCCTAACATGAGCGAAGTATCGATTGCATCTTTGAAAAATGGTGCAATGTTATAAATCAGCACATAAAACAGCGCTCCAGCTAGACCTCCCAGAATATAAAGATTTGCAAGCTTACGACTTCCCAAGTATTGGTGGATAATCATCCCAAACCAATAGAGGAAGAGCATATTGAATATAATATGGAAAAATCCCTCGTGCAAAAACATGTAAGTCAAGATGCTCCAAGGCTGAGTGATCAAGCGATCGAGCGCAGCTGGCATCATTAAATAGGTCAATGCTTGATGGTACAACTCACCTGCTCCGCCTATTGTAAATAGTACTCTCACCACCAACAAAGCCATGAACACCAACAAATTGATTGCGATCAATTTGTAAAGGCTGTTATCGCTGTATTTAAAAGCGTTTTTTAAATTCTCCCAAAAATTACCGTACATACTCAATAAAAATTAGACCTGTCTTTTTTCCAAAAATAAACCAAAATCGCTCCTATTACCAATCCACTCAAGTGGGCAAAATGTGCCACATTATCCGTCGGGTTATTAAAGATCACGTTATAAATCGTATATAATCCATAGAATAAGACCAGATACTTTGCCTTGACCGGCATAGGAGGAAACAGCAGAAAGAGCTGTGTATTTGGAAATAGCATAGCAAAAGCGATCAAAACCCCGAATAATGCGCCCGAAGCACCGACCATAGGCACATTTCCCTGAATTTCCACAATTGCGTTTAATGTCTGCTTCGCTTGGCTGATCTTATTCGGATCATCCGGATTTCTGCTGTAATCATCTACAAAGTCAAATACCGAACTTTGGAAAAACCCTCGATTTGAAATGACCAGCCTATTAAAAGCTTCAGGGTTCGGATTATTCTCAAAAGACTCAACCTGATCTTGAAGGGTATTCATCCGATAGGAATTGTAGCCGGAATAAAGGACGCCAGACCCTACCCCACAAACCATCCAAAGGATCAAAATTTTCTTTGGGCCAAGAAACTGCTCCAGTAAAGGTCCAAAGATCAATAAGCCAAACATGTTGCTGAACAAATGCCAAAAATCCGCATGCATAAACATGTAAGTCAAAAACTGAAAGGGCTTGAAATAAGAACTATGGATATAATACAATGCAAACCAAGCCTTCAGCTGGGGAAAAACAAATGCGCTCACCAAGAAAAAGGCGGCGTTTGCAATAAGAAGATTTTTAACTACTGGGGTGATATTTCTAAACATGCTGTTTGCCGAAGAAGGAATGAATATTACCTAAATCCAATTTCACGAAAGATTTGTTTCCCCC
>JAFMBQ010000269.1 GCA_017858365.1 Algoriphagus sp.
AACTAATTCAGTAAATTCATATTGGTCTAGTAGTTTGGTTAGTGATAAATCAGCTAATCTACGATTTACAAATTCTTTTGTAAGTGCTGGGACTGGTACAATTAGAGCTTCAGGAAATGCTGTTCGTTGCATTCAGGATACCACACCTTAATAATTCTTACTCGTTTCATTCTTTATCCTGCCATCCTTTTGGGGTGGCAGGATTTTACTTGTAGAAAAATATAAAATCGAGCAGGACTCAAAAGTCACCTACGGGGATGATTATCCTAATTTCGAGATTCCTCCAGAGCTATCGGAATGACCATTGAAGAAAAATTATAAATAGATGAAAATAAATAGATTATACCTACTCTTAGTATTCAGTGTAGCTACAGTGCATGTGCAGGCCCAGCATGCGATCAGGGGTAGTTTTCCGGGCTTGGCCGGTCAGCAGGTTCGCCTGTTTGGTTTTCAGGATTTGGATATTTACAGCATCGATAGCGCCAGGGTTTCGGATCAAGGTGCTTTTAGCCTAAGCTATACCGATCAAGACACAGGCATGGCCTATCTGGCAGGGGAAGACAACAAAGCCTATTTTCTGGTGCTTGCGAATGAAACCATCGAACTTCAGGGAGAAGTGTTGAGTATGGCGGAACGCATCGTTACGGTTTCGGGAGATCAAAACAAGCAATTTGTGCGCTATGCTGGGGAGCACCAAAAACGCGAACAAGCCTTAAGTGCCTGGGTGTATTTGCAAAAAATATATCAGGGCGATTCGCTCTTTTCCATCCACCCACTTCCACAGCAAGGCATTGCCGGCGAAATACAACGGGTGAAACAGGAAGACCTGGATTTTCTGAGCAGTCTGGATGCTGAGAGTTACCTAAGTTGGTATCTGCCGGTTCGGAAACTGGTGAGTTCGGTTGGGAACGTAGCGCAATACCGCCCGGAGGAAATCCCCGCGAGCCTAGCGGCTTTCAGAAGTTTGGATTACAGAGATCCTCGATTGTATAAAAGTGGCTTGCTTCGGGATGTGATGGATAGTCATTTTTGGTTGATTGAAAACAGCGGTAAACCTCTGGATTCGGTCTTTGTGGAGATGAATAGATCCATTGAGGGGATGGTCGAAAACCTGCTCACCGAGGATCAAAAGCGAAACATAATTGCCCCGTATTTATTCAGTTTACTAGAAAAGCGGAGTCTGTTCACCTCGTCGGAATATTTGGCACTCAGACTACTCGATTCAAAGACGGCCCTAACTCCTGGATTTGCAGCGCAATTAGAAACCTACCGCACCATGAAGAAAGGGAATATTGCCCCTGATCTTGTGTTCAATGGGGATATACTTGCTCCGGGCTATGCAGGGGGCTATCTTCCCAAAAAGCTTTCCGAGCTGAAGAGCAAATACACCCTAGTGGTATTTGGTGCGAGCTGGTGCCCGAAATGTACCGAAGAGATCCCCGAAATAGCCAACTACTATTCAAAATTGAAGCAGCAGGATATTGAAGTGGTGTATGTGTCTTTAGACGAAAATGAGCAGCAATTTAAAAGTTTTGCGGGCATCTTTCCTTTTGTAAGCGTCTGTGATTATCAGAAATGGGAAAGTCCGGCTGTAAAAAGTTACCATGTGTTTGCGACCCCGACGATGTACTTGCTGGATGCGCAGCGAGAGATCCTGCTTCGTCCTACCAGTGTGGGTCATTTAGACGCTTGGGTAGATTGGTTTCTGATGCAGGGAGATAAGTAACATGCCCGGAAAATCAAAAGACAGGGGGATTCCTTTAATTTGTAGGCAAAGGAGTGTCCTGTGATTCTCAGCTCGGTCTACTCAGATAGTTCTTAGGACCGGGTGTAGCTTGCGATATGCTGAGATATAAAGCAACTACACCCATTTAACCTAGCTAATTTCCTAGCGAGAGCATTATTTTAATCTTCCGAATATTCCATAATTTCAGCTCAAATGGTAGTAAGACCACGATTACAGCAAGCTATTCTCATGAAAGATTTGGCCAATCTAAGGCGTCTGCAAATCAAGAATGATCAACTATGTGTCTTTCGGGAAGAGAAAAAAGCAATAAAAATTATATCACTTATCTATCTGGGCCTATTCGTACTAGTACTTGGGGCGATGGTGATTCTCGAGTTTCCTTTACCCAATTCTCAAGTGTTCGAGATGGAAGGAAATATGGGAACGGAAGTGCTGACATTACTAATGTGTAATGTGTTGCTATGGATTTTCCCAGTACTTAGAATATTCTCCATGAATAGGAAGATCAACTTAATAGCGCTTGACTGTCACAAATTAGTAGAGGCGACCAAGCATTTGAGTAATTAAAAATAGGGTTAGTTATGAGAATATCAGTAGTGAAATTTGTGTCAGTTTTATAAAAAGATTGCTTATGCTCGATGCAAACCAAATTCAGGTCTTACCTAAATTCTCAACAAACTATCTCGATCGGCTGCTCTGAAAGCTAATAGACAATCCTTGAATAGTATCTCGAGTTAGATTAACTGAATATTCTTTTGAAAAATCCAGGCTTGGGTTGATCCTCGGTATACGAATTATACCCTGAATAATAGCCATATCCATACCCATAACCGTAATTATAACTATCCAATCCAAACTTGTGCATGTCGTTTAGTACCACATAAAAGTTGTCAAATCCCATTTTCACTTTAAGGTCGTTTGCAATATTTACCTGATTTATAAAGGAATAATTTTGTCTTAATACAAATATACTTGCGTCTGAAAATTTGACTAGGTCCAAGGTTTCCGACACTAGGCCAATAGGAGGGGTGTCAATGATTACGAAATCGTATTTTTCTTTTAGAGAGGAAATAAGCTGCTCGAATTTTTTAGCGGTGAGAAGCTCAGCGCTTCTTTCAAAATATGGACCGGCATTCATTACAAATAAATTTTCTTGTTCAGTTTGTTGTACCAAATTATCCCAATCTTCACTTTCTTGAAGCAGGAAAGTAGTCACCCCAAAATCATTGTGGATAGTAGTCAATTCCTTTCGGATAGCGGGTTTTCGTATATCCATCCCCAGCAGAATTGTTTTTTTCCCTAAAGAGGCATACGCACTTGCTATTTTGATACTGATATATGTCTTTCCTTCTCCCGGTTTGGTAGAGGTTACTAATAGCGTACCCTTATTTTTGAAATTAAAACGGATGGCCAAATTAGATCTCAAGGATCTGAAAGATTCTGCAACTGAAGATTTAGGATCTTGGTTTAAGATATTCAATCGGACTTTTTCTCGGGGCACAAAACCTAAAACAGGCAACATTAGGAGACTCTCCATTTCTTTTGGATCCACCACCTTATGGTAAAATAAAGACCAAATGATTAGAATTACCATTGGGAATAAGAATCCCAATGAAACAGCAATAGCATAATTTCTAGCTGGCTGAGGGTAGATAGGCACACTATTGAGCATTGCGGTATCCAAAATTCGATGTTCTGAAATCGTGGAGGCTTTCTGAATTTCGGTTTCGGCTTTTCTCTGGAGAAGAAAAGTGTAAATTTCTTCGTTTATATTAAATCTTCTTTGGATTGAAGTAAGATTTCGCTCCACTTCAGGCAGAAGGGTCAAATCTTTTTCTACCACTCCAAGCATTCCTTTCAGTCTCCTGATGTGTGTACTAATATTAAGAATGGCATTTGCATTACTCTCATTTAGATTGACTTTTAAGTTCGCAATCTTATTATTTAATTCTCTGGTATATGCGAATGAGTCTCCAGAAAGAACACCGCTTAAACCAGACTTTTCATTTTGTAGGGTAAGCAGATTGCTTACCATGGTGTTGAAGATAGGATCCTCTATCCCAATTACAGAGGGTACAAGCAGCTGCTGTCCTTCTGGATTAGTGAGATATTTCTGCAGATTTTGATAGTATTCTAATCTAACAGTTTGCGTATTTAATTCTGATTCCAAGCTTACGACTTCACTTAAAATGTTGTCTCCTTTCTGGGTTAAATTCGTAATCTGATTTATTGTCCGATAAGATTGTAATTCATTTTCGTACAAGTTTAGACTATCAGTTACACTTGAAATCTGATTTTGTATAAAGTCGAGAGCTTGCTGCGATATTTCGCTTCGCTGCTCAAGATCTTTTTGCAAAAATGTATTCATCAATGTATTAATATACAATACACCTATATTTTTATCAGGATGTTCTATTTTTAATGTTAGCGCTGTATTTCCTTTTTCTTCTGCATCAATTTGCATTAAGTCCCTGTAATTTTTTGCGAGAGTTTCATCCTCTTGGATTCGGAAATAAATGTTGTCGAAGGTTTCGTTTGGATCCTTGTTTATGATGAATTCGAAGTAGGGAGAGCTAACTACCTGACCAAATTTACCTTTGATCGGAGGGAATCCCGATTTGGAGTAGGGAGTGGTGGGTAAGCTTTCCTTTTTTTCTAATTCCCTGTAGTAGAGTTGCATATTCTCGGAAGGCATGATTTCAAGGGTAAAACCACTATTGCCTTCTGGAGTAAGTTTATACAAGGTATTGACTAATTGGGGCACTTTCCAATCTGGGAGTACTTCGATAGGATAGGTGTTGAATATTGGTTTTGTCCTCCAAAGACTTTCTTTGTAATAGTCTACATTTAAATCAACTTTTTTTACCGTGTTTTTGGCTAGAGTAAACGTGTTCAGGTTTACAATTTCATTTTGGAGTGAGGTATTTGCTCCTAAGCCTCCTTCGCCTGAAAAGATATCAAGAGTCATTGCACTTGTCTTTTCACTTATTAAAAGAATTGCCTGAGATGAATATATAGGAGTCGTTTCTTTATTAATATAAAATGCTAAAATGAGAGCCAAAAAGATGCTCACCACGAAAATATACCATTTCGAAACTATTAATCCTAAAATTCTTTTTGGATCTAGTGCATCTATTCCACTCTGGGGTGATTGGGTTGAGTTCTCTAACATGAAGCTTTTAGTAATTGATTAGAATAGATTAAAAAACAAAAAGAAGGTAGTCAATAAGCTCGAAAACAGTAAGATATTTTGACTAGCATTTTCAGTTTTGGAAAATTCTCGTTGCTTCAATGGTTCAGCGTAAATCTGATCGTTAGTCTGAATAAAATAAAAGGGAGATCTGATGATGCTTCTATCCAATAAATTTACCTTGTGGAGTTTTGTACCCTCCGGATATTGTCTCAGTATGGTAATTTCATCACGTTTTGCAAATGTTGTAAAATCCCCAGCGTTTGATAAAGCTTCAAAAATAGTCATTCTGTCTTGTAAAATTGTAAATTTGCCTGGTTTCACTACTTCACCAAAAACTGAATACCTGATTCCACCCAACTTTACCCTCACGAATACATCCTCGTTTACGATTTGCTTTAGTTGATTTTTTATTATGTCTTTTACTTCCTCTAGTGTAGCACCACTTACTTCGATTTTGCCCAACAGAGGTAATTCTACTTTTCCAGATCTATCCACTGAGTACCCATTCATGTAGTAGATATCTCCTCCTCCTGTTTGTCCTTGCCCTTGCATCTGATTTCTGGTTTGGTTTGAAATCTCAAATGCCATATTGATAAAATCAACGGTAGTCTTAATGTCAATGCTTATTATATCATTGAATTGTAATTGGTAATCAGGGATTTCATAAGGAATAAGCATATTTTCCACAAGATCTTCATCACCACTCAGATTTTGCAAATAAACTAAGGAAGAATTGGATATGCAGGAACTAAATATTAATAAAATTAAAACCGTAAAAATGATTTGGATTGGGTTTATTCTTTTCATTGTGCAATTTTAGTGAAAAATATTTTTGAGAGTGGTTATTTGTTAGCTTCCTATTTAAAGTTTTGTGTAATATCAATTAAGTGTATAAAAAAGTATATAAAATGTAATCTAGTAATTGTCTTAGAAATCTGATTATGTAGCTAATCTGTAAGCGATAAGATTTATTGATTTTTTTTAGTTGTAAGATTATTTCAGTGTGCAGGATGAATCGAAAATCAAATCAAGTGACACGGGTATTTTCACAGGTAGATTTCTCCGCGGGGTAAGTTGTG
>JAFMBQ010000270.1 GCA_017858365.1 Algoriphagus sp.
CAGATAAAATGTATATCTCAAATATGATATGATGTTAAGCGGACACCTCTATCATCTGGATTGATGGTGCGTTTTCCAGAATTATATCGAACCGGAAACTTAGCTGGTTTATTATTTGCCCCGCTACTCTATTTATATATCCGGAATGTGGTTTATCAAAATAAACTTTCATTTAGGGATTTGATTCACTTGGTTCCGTTTCTGATATTTTTTTTTGATTTCTTGCCCATTTACTTTTTAAGTTCCGCAGATAAACTTGCACTAATCCTAAGTGAAATAGAAAACCCAGCGGAATTCACCAACTATAACCAATCACATTTTTTTCCTTCAAATTTTTACGGGGTTTTTAGGACAATTTTGATTGCATTTTATTGGACCCTTTCAATTAGAATCATCTATAAAAACAGAAAACGATTTTTAAAAACGAAAAAACAATTTGGTTCAACTTGGCTTAAATGGATCTCACTCTACCTATTCCTTTTACTCTTTTCATTTCTCCCTTACTTTTTAATTGGACTGAATGGTAATCCCTTGCTCGCCTTCGATTTAATTCATTTTTCCGTTGCACTAATAACCATTTTTGCTGGGATATCTTTACTTTTCTTCCCAAAAATCCTATATGGATTAGATGAATTTGAATTTATTCTAAGCGAGCAAAATGAAGTAGATAAAAACTTAGAAAAACATGTTCTGAATACAGCGAAAATCAATGAACTGGAAATAAAAATTCATCAAACAATTAATAAAGAAAAGGTCTATCTAAACAAAGGATATTCCTTAGCTGATCTTGCAAAAGACACAGAGGTGCCTAGCTACCTATTGACTATTTACATTAACAAATACCTCAATTGCTCTTTTTCTGATTTGATCAATAAAGCAAGAGTGGAAGAAAGCATCAAAATGATCGAAAATGGTTATTTGGAGCGCAAGACTTTTGAAGGAATCGCTGATTCTTGTGGGTTCAACAATAGAAATTCGTTCATTAATTCTTTTAAGAAATTTAAAAGAATGACGCCTTCTCAGTACAAAAATAAAATGGAGGCAGCCTAGAATTTTATCCAAATGCGTCAATTCGTCGATTGTTAGCAAGGTAAAATAGCCCTGTTGGGCTTTTTGAAGGACTTTTTTTTAAATTTATTTTTTAACATTTAATTTTAACCTTAATTCTATTCATTCTTATGAAGAATTTATTTTTACTGCTTTTAGGAGCATACTTAATAAGTATAGCTAGCTACGCTCAAGAGAAAAAACCAAACATTCTCGTCATTTGGGGCGATGATATCGGAACCTGGAATATCAGCCACAATAACCGTGGAATGATGGGATATAGAACTCCAAATATTGATAGAATCGCAAGAGAAGGAGTCGCCTTCACTGATTATTATGCACAACAGTCTTGTACTGCTGGTAGGGCTGCTTTTATTGGCGGGAATGTACCAGTAAGAACAGGTATGACCAAAGTAGGAATGCCTGGTGCAAAAGAAGGCTGGCAGGCATCTGATATCACAATGGCTACTGTCTTGAAAAATTTAGGTTACGCTACTGGGCAATTTGGAAAGAATCATCAAGGAGACAGGGACGAGCATTTACCAACCAGTCATGGTTTCGACGAGTTTTTTGGAAATCTTTATCACCTCAATGCTGAAGAAGAACCAGAGAATGAAGATTATCCAAGAGACATGATTTTAGCAAACGGCAAGAAATTCCAAGATGTCTATGGTCCGAGGGGCGTAATCCACTCCTGGGCAGATGGAAAAGGTGGACAAAAAATCGAAGACACTGGTGCATTGACCAAAAAGCGAATGGAAACGATCGATGATGAGTCGATTGCAGCTACAAAAGCATTTATCAAAAAGCAGGTAGCAGCAGGAAAGCCGTTCTTCACTTGGTGGAATGGTACAAGAATGCACTTTAGAACACACGTGAAAGAAGAGCATCGTGGCATCAGCGGTCAAGATGAGTATGGTGACGGAATGGTGGAGCACGACATGCACGTAGGTGAACTTCTTGCACTTTTGGATGAATTAGGAATTGCTGACAACACTGTAGTAATGTACTCTACAGACAATGGTCCACATTATAATACTTGGCCTGACGCTGGCACTACTCCTTTCCATGGTGAAAAGAACAGTAGCTGGGAAGGTGCATTCAGAGTACCAGCTTTCATCAAATGGCCTGGGAAATTCCCTGCGGGAACTACTCTAAACGGTATCGTGTCGCATGAGGATTGGTTGCCAACGTTTGCAGCCATCGCTGGTGATGCTGACGTGAAAAGCAAAATCCTGAAAGGAGTCACTATGGGTGGCAGAACCTACAAAAACTACATTGATGGAGTCAATCAATTGGATTACTTAACTGGAAAAGTCAATGAGTCCCCTAGAAAAGGATTTGTTTATGTGGATGATGCTGGATCAATAGCCGCTTTGAGATATTTAGATTGGAAAGCAATGTTCTTAGAAAACCGAGCTAGCCATCTTCAAATCTGGTTAGAGCCATTTGTAGAACTTAGAGCTCCTTATTTGATGAATCTACGAAGAGATCCTTTTGAGAAAGCCTTATATGGCTCAAATACCTATTATGATTGGTACATCGACAGAGCTTATATCTTGACATCAATCCAGGGATATGCATTCAATTTCCTTTCCACTTTCCAAGAATATCCACCTAGCCAGACTGCTGGTGACTGGAGCTTAGGGAAAGTTCAAAAACAAATTGAAAATATGTCTAAAGGACAAAATCAATAAAATTTAAAAAACCGGTTCAGAACGAACCGGTTTTTTTCCTAATAAACTAGATTAGCTATGAAAACTAAATTCATTCTTTTTCTTTTTATAAGTAGTATCATTTTTACTTCATGTCAACCCACAAAGTCTGTAGATGAAAGCTCAACAACAGCAGAAACTGTCTCCGACCCACTACCTTCCTGGAATGAAGGAGCTAATAAGCAGTCTATCCTAGATTTTGTGACAGCTACTACAACTCAGGGTAGTCCTGACTTTGTTGCTCCTGCTGACCGAATTGCCACCTTCGATAATGACGGCAATCTTTGGTCCGAACAGCCTTACTATTTTCAGTTACAATTTTCATTAGATAGAATAAAGGACATGTCTCCCGACCATCCTGAATGGTCCAAGGATCCTCTTTTAGCAGCTGCAATTGCAGGAGACGTGGAAAAGGTATTCTCTTTTGGAGAACACGGATTGTTAAAATTAGTAATGGTCACTCACTCAGGAATGACTGAAGATGAATTTAATACCGAAGTCCTTGATTGGATTAACTCAGCAAGACATCCAAAAACCAACCTTCTTTATAAAGAAATGGTCTATCAGCCTATGCTCGAAGTGTTAGACTATTTAAGGACAAATGGCTTTAAGACTTTTATTGTTTCAGGAGGTGGAATTGATTTTATGCGGCCTTGGAGTCAGGAAGTATATGGAATCCCATCTGAACAAGTCATCGGTAGTTCCATTAAATCAAAATTTGAAATGGTGGACGGCAAGGGAACCCTAATCAAACTGCCGGAACTAGATTTTATCGATGACAAGGATGGAAAGCCAGTTGGTATACATCAATATATTGGCAAAAGACCTATTGCTGCTTTTGGGAATTCTGATGGAGATTTACAAATGCTCCAATATTCAGCAGGGACCGAAGGTAAATCATTACAAGTCTATGTGCATCACACAGATGCTGAAAGAGAATGGGCTTATGATCGAGGTTCTCCAATTGGAGGATTTGACAAAGGTTGGGACTTTGCTGTTGAAAATGGTTGGACCATAGTAGATATGAAAAACGATTGGAAAAAAATCTATCCAAAAAACTAGGTTCTAGAAATCATTGAACCGGTCTTCAATTCCTTGAAATTCAAATTATATCAAAGCAAAAACAGTTCATTATCAACTTTAAAGAACCAATTATGAAAAAAAACATACTAATCTTCGTTATGCTGGTATTCTCTCACCTAGCTATGAGCCAAGAGCTTAGATTAAACACCTATGGTGGTTATATATTTGATGATCGAGTAGACTCGTATTTTTCAAATTCCTCCTATTATGATGGTGTCATTAAAGGTGGCTTCCAATGGGGAGCTGGCCTTGAGTATCATATCCCTGGAAAAGGTGCTATCGAGATTCAATACCTTCGTCAGGACACCAATGCTCCAACGATCTATCAAGATGGAGGCATATTCAATGGCTCGATTCAAAATACCGACTTTGATCTCGCACTAAATTGGATTATGCTAAATGGAACCCGCTATTTCCCAGTAAGTGAGATGGTGGAACCATTCGTAGGTGCCGGTATTGGTATGGGTATCTTTGCTTTAGAAAATCCTGAAAACAATAGGAGTTCCAATGCAACCAAACTTGCTTGGAGTTTACGAGGTGGTACCAATATTTGGCTCGCGGAAAATGTGGCATTTCGAGTACAAGCTTCTCTAATGTCGGCAGTGCAGTCAGTCGGAGGAGGATTTTATTTCGGAACCGGTGGATCGGGAGCAGGATTAAGTACTTATTCCTCTATGTATCAGTTTGGTTTTGAGGGCGGCCTAGTATTTAGAATACCACAACAAAAAAGCGCTACCGCTAGCCGTTAAAATCTGGTTTGAAAAAATATAAAAAGGGGAAAAGGGAATACTTTTTCCCCTTTTTTATAGGATGCCTCATTTGATCAGTTTTTAGAGATGTTTTAAATTTGCAATTTGATTATTGCTAAAAAAAACGGAAATAGCTTATGGAATCTAAAATTCTCCATAAATCCGACAATTCGAATTGACTAGATATAGGGTTAAATAAGCAATCCAAGTTCAAAATAAAATCTGCCCAAATGAAAAGAACCTTACTCCTAGTTAGCTTAATTCTGATTGTATTTTCGGCTTCTTCCCAAGATTCGATCACCTATCACCCAAACAAGTTTAATCAATTTAAGGTCGTCCCACTGCCAGCAATTGGCTCCAACCCTGCCAATGGCTGGCTTTTTGGAATTGCTCCATCTGCGACTTGGCGCATGGGTGACCCAAAGACCACTCACCTTTCAAATCTCGTAGGCAACTTCCTTTATACCACCAAAAAGCAATGGATATTCAGTTCTAGAAGTACTATTTTCTTGAATGAAGATGATTGGATTTTAGTTGGTGACTGGAGGTATTTCATTACTTCCCAACCCACTTTCGGTTTAGGAAGTAGCAGTCCAAATGAACCGATAGAAAACCCAAGCCAGCAAGGAGTTTATTGGGGTGAGCAACAGATGGATTATAGTTGGGTCCGGTTTTATGAAACAGTATTGAAGCGAGTTGGGGATTCCAAGTTCTACTTAGGTGTAGGCTATCACTTAGACATATATTCAAAAATTGAAAGTTTCATCGATACAGAAACCCCAACCGAATTGAATTTTTCGCATGATTTTTATAATCAACAACTAGGATTCAATACGGATAAATACACGATTTCTGGTTTGACTTTCAATGCGATCATGGAAAATAGGGATGTAGCAGTTTCACCCTATGAGAAGAATTTTGCCTTGGTTTCTTACAAGGTTAATCCATTCTTTCTCGGTTCAAACCAGTCTTCCTCTACCCTCTTACTTGATTACCGGCATTATTTCAATCTGAGTGAAAAGCGAAAAAGACACTTGATCGCCTTATGGGGATTTGGAAACTTCTTAGTTTCTGGGAATTTACCTTACATGGGACTTCCATCAATTGGATACGACATGTTTGGGCGAGGTGGAAGAGGTTATGCACAAGGGAGATTCCGGGGAGAAAGCATGGCTTATTCAGAGGCTGAGTATCGATTTCCCCTCCAGAAAAATAAAGAGACTTTTGGCGGAACTGTATTCTTGAATGCCGCAAGCTTCAGCAGTCAGACAACCAATGAAAAACTCTTTACCAATTTGAATCCTGGATATGGATTGGGTCTACGATTCATGATCAATAAGGAGAATCGGACCACCATTACGGCTGATTATGGCTTTGGTCAAAAAGGGAAT
>JAFMBQ010000271.1 GCA_017858365.1 Algoriphagus sp.
AGAGGAAGAATGCGTGCCGGTATTGGAGAGAATTTCAGGACTGAAATACAACGAAGATTTCTTTGCAGGATATTCTCCCGAGCGGATCAATCCTGGGGACAAGGAGCATACGGTCACCAATATTCTAAAAGTAACCTCCGGAAGTACTCCAGAGGTAGCTGAATATGTAGATCAATTGTATAGATCTATAATCACTGCTGGTACACATAAAGCATCTTCCATAAAAGTGGCAGAAGCAGCCAAAGTAATCGAAAATTCCCAGCGGGATATTAATATCGCTTTTGTCAATGAATTGAGTAAGATTTTTAATCTGTTGGATATAGATACACAGGAAGTACTTGAGGCCGCTGGAACAAAATGGAATTTTCTTCCTTTTAAGCCAGGACTGGTAGGCGGACACTGTATCTCAGTGGATCCATTTTACTTGGCACAGAAAGCACAGGAGTTGGGTTATCATCCCGAGATTATTCTAGCAGGCAGGCGACTCAATGACTCCATGGGCAAGCATGTGGCCACTGAGGTGATCAAATTGATGATGCGTAAGGACTTGAAGGTGATAGACTCCAAGGTCTTGATCTTAGGCTTTACGTTCAAAGAGGATTGCCCTGATGTACGAAACACCAGAGTAATTGATATCTACAATGAACTCAGATCCTTTGATATGGATGTCTGTGTCTATGATCCTTGGGCAGATGCAGCAGAAGTGAAGCATGAATATGGAATAGAGATTATCAACGGAGGGGCTAAACCAACCTTGGAAGATTATTCTGCTATCATACTTGCCGTAGGGCATCAAGAGTTTAAAACCTGGAATATTCAGAAATCAGATCAGCAGGTGGTGTTTGATGTAAAGGGCGTGTTGGGTAAGCAATTGGTAGATTCAAGATTGTGATTTTATAATTGCGAAAGTTCAGATGGTGGACTTGAAGTCCCAATATGAATTAATAAAATCTGAAGTAGATTCAGCTATTCAGGAAGTTATAGATACAAAAGCTTTCATCAAGATACCTCAAGTCAAAACCTATAATAATGCTTTAGCGACTTACACTGGGTCAATACATGTAATTACCAGCGGAAACGGAACTGATGGCTTGCAGCTTGCGATGATGGCCTTGGGATTTTAGCCAGTAGACGAGTTACTCGTTTCTGCTTCCACTTATGTAGCTACCTTAGAGGTGATTGCCTTATTGGGATTGAGACCGGTTTTTATCGATGTGGTTGCAGATACCTATGGATTGAAAACCTTTTGCGGGAACCATAGCTAAGTCATTACCTCCAAAAGGACGATTTAGATTATATTTAGTGTCGATAAAGGGAGGTAAAAAATAGAGTTTTCCCTGACAGGTCTTCCCAAGGTTATATCCTTTAGAAAAGGACATTTCTTCAAGTATAGATAAGCTACTATTTGAGGAGCTATACTTTCCTGAATTTAATTGCCTGTAACTGAAACTAAAAAAACTTGAATCTTGACTTAAAACTTGCTGGCGCTTTAATACGTCTTTTAAATTACCGAAATTAAAGGTTATGTTCTACCCCTTTAAAAAAAATGGAAGTGAAATAAAAGCTGAAATGAATAAAAATATTTTTAACCTTTGCATTTATATTCTAAAAATAGTTACTGTTTCAAGGATATTTATTTCCGCACGATTTTCAGAGGAATTCCTATCCTTTTTAGTTTAGATCTTTGTTTCTTTGCACTGAAATTATTTGTTTATGTACATCTTTTTATCTTTTTTTACTGCCTTTGTTGCTGGAATTCTTCTTTTCCCAGTCCTAATCAAAGTTTTATCTAAGTATAATTTCTCAGAAGTTCCTGGAGGGAGAAAGATTCATACATCAGTAATTCCTTCAATGGGGGGAATAGCATTTTCATTAGCAATCGCCATTGCTCTTACGATTTGGTCATGGCAGTTTTCACTCGAAAACAGCCATTTCTTATTTGGCGCAATTTTTATAGTGTTTTTAGTTGGTCTGAAAGATGATTTTGTTGAATTAAAAGCATTTCAAAAGATAATCAGTCAACTTGTTGCGGTGATTTTGGTGATAGGTCTTTCAGATATTCGGATTAAAGATCTTCACGGTTTTTTGGGAGTAGGAGAGTTGAACTTATATGTGAGCTATGCATTCTCCGCCTTTGTGCTTTTAGCATTAACTAACAGTTTCAACTTAATTGATGGTCTAGACGGCTTGGCCGGTACGGTGGCAATTATTATTTTTTCCTTTTTGGGTTTTTGGTTTTATGCACAAGGCTTTGAAAGTTATGCCTTGATCGCATTTACATTTCTTGGGGGAGTATTAGCTTTTTTATTTTATAATTGGCATCCTGCAAAAATATTCATGGGTGATACTGGTTCTCTCACACTTGGGTTTACGATGGCAGCATTGATTATAGCTTTCATAGAAACTAATGCTGCCTTACCTGATACTAATTTTTGGCGATTTACGCCAGTATTCACTGCAGGTATAGCATTGATGATATTTCCTCTTTATGATATGGCTCGTGTATTTGCTAGAAGAATAATGAGAGGTCAGGGACCAATGACTCCGGATAAAAGCCATGTACATCATTTTCTGCTCCGAATGGGTTTAAAGCACAATGAGGTAACCTTAGTTTTAGCAGCTATTCAAATTGGTTTTGTTCTTATTCTATTGATAATGAAAGATATGCCTGATCACATTGCTCTTCCTGTAATTTCAATACTAGCACTGGGACTTGGTTTTCGACTTGATCAAGTCACAGTTAAATACGTAAAGAAGAAAGTGGCCAAGGAGCCTAGAATTTTGGAAATAAGGAAATTGTCTGATGTCCAAAAGAAGAAAATAAAATTAGAGAATAACCCTTTCAAAAATGCAGGAATGAACTTGAACTAGTTAAGAATTTCCGCTAAATCTTTTTTTCATTCTAATTAAATTGGTTTGGTATTTGCTTTTAACTTAGTTATGTTTATTGACTGTTAATAATTACCCTAAAATGCACTTATCTCTTCCTTTATCTTCGCCCGTTTTTGATGGTAATGAGAAAATATATTCTGAAAGGGCAATTGGCTCTGGTCATATAGCAACTTTCGGAGGTTTCATTACAAAATTCGAGCAAAAGCTTTCAAAGCGTTTAAAGACACATGAAGCAGTGGCCTTAAACTCTGGGACTTCCGCTTTGCATCTAGCCTTAGCCATACTTGGAGTGGAAGCTGGTGATGAAGTGATTTGTCAATCTTTTACTTTTTGTGCCTCTGCAAACCCGATAATTTACTTGGGTGCTACCCCGATATTTGTTGACAGCGAGCTGGATAGTTGGAATATATGTCCTGAAATTTTAGAAGATGCGATTCTAGGTAGAATAGCCAAAGGAAAGAAACCCAAGGCGATTGTTCTTGTGCATTTGTTTGGTATGCCTGCTAAAATTGAAGCCTTATTAGAAATAGCAACTAAATATCAAATCCCAATTATTGAAGATGCAGCTGAAGCTGTAGGAAGTACTTATAATAATGTCAGTTGCGGAGCTTTTGGTGATATCGGAATCTTTTCATTTAATGGAAACAAGATTATCACAACAGGTGGAGGAGGTGCTTTAATAAGTTCAAATGCCACTATTATTCAAAGAGCAAGATACCTATCAACTCAAGCTCGAGAAGATTTGCCTTATTACCAGCATTTGGAAATAGGTTTTAATTATAAAATGAATAATCTGGCAGCTTCTATCGGATTAGCCCAATTAGAACAACTGGACGAATTCGTAAGTAAAAGAAGAAAGATTAACGCGAATTACAAAAAACTACTTGGATCGTTTGAAGGGATTGCCTTTCAGAAAGATTCAGAAAACTCAAAATCCAATTTTTGGTTGACAGCTTTGCTAATAGATAATAAAATAACTGGATTCACAAGTGATCGTCTTAGAGTAGTTTTGAAGAAAAGAGGTATTGAAAGCCGGTTTTTATGGAAGCCGCTACATATGCAGCCTGTTTTTAGTGGAATCCCATTTTATGGGGGTAATAACTCGGAGCAAATGTTTAAAAAAGGACTTTGCCTTCCAAGTTCAGTAAACCTAACCCTTAAAGATCAGGAAAATATAGTTGAGGTGATCGCTCAGGAATTAGTTAAAGCCAGTTAGCTTGTGATTTACCAAAGCAAGATTAAGAGATGGTTAGATTTTACTCTTTCCTTTCTGATGTTGATCATTCTATCCCCGATTTTTATAGTCCTTTTTGTTTCACTCAGCGTATTCCATAAGGGTAGTCCGTTTTTTTTACAAAGACGGCCAGGGATAAACCATCAACCATTTTTTGTTTTGAAATTTAAAACAATGAATGAGCTTCAAAATTTAGATGGAGAACTTTTGAGTGATGCAGATCGCCTTTCATCTTTCGGGAAACGTATTAGAAATTCCTCTTTAGATGAAATTCCACAATTGATCAATGTCTTAAAAGGGGACATGAGCTTGGTGGGCCCCAGACCTTTATTGGAAGAATATTTGGAATTGTATACGGAAGATCAATTGAAAAGGCATCTTGTAAGACCTGGTATTACAGGTTGGGCCCAAATTAATGGGAGAAATGCAATCTCTTGGGAGAAAAAATTTGAACTTGATCTTTGGTATATCGAGCACCTTACGTTTCTCTTAGATATTAAGATTCTGTTCGTTACACTTTATAATGTGGCCAAAGGAAAAGGAGTAAGTCAGAAAGGCCATGTTACTATTGGACGATTCAAAGGGGAAACGCTGGCTTAATTTGAGTTACTTGAATTTTAAAAATTCACCTTAAGACTATTTTGAAAAAATAATCTTAAGTCTTATAATAGTAAAGAAAATTATAGATCTATTTGTTTTTAGTACCTTCGCACAACAAAAAGTGTTTGATCTACAAAAGTCACTTACTTTAAGAGTAATTTGATTGATGTAAGAAAAAAATAGTATTTTGCATTTCATGTTTTATCAATACCAGGTAAGGTTAAACTTCAAATTTTTGAATAAATTTCTACGATGAATTTTTTAGCTCGGCTTAAGATCCTTCCTAGGTGGATTATAGCCTCTCTGGACGCACTAATTCTTTTTTATTGCGCCTTATTTGGTTATTTAGTTAGATTCAATTTTGAATTAGCCCTTATCGAACAAAACGATGCGTTGGCAGGAAGTTTCACCTTTATGGTCGGAGGCCTTCTCGTAATGCAAAATACACGAAGCTATGAGGGAATTGTAAGGCATACTGGATTTAGAGATGGTTCTAATATTTTCAAAACTATAGTCATAAATTTCGTTTTATTCCTCTTTCTCAATTTTTTCCATGGTAATTTCTTAAACGACAGTTTTCTTCTCCCTACCTCTGTATTGATTATTGCCAGTTTATCTGCGCTTTTCATGCTTATATTCTACAGACTTTTGGTTAAAGAGCTTTTTGTTTATTTAAAGAATGGTATTCTAGTCAAAGAGCTGAAAAATGGGGTGATTTTTGGTGCAGGGGAAGCAGGAATAATCGCCCAAGAGGCAATCAAAAGAGATAGTAAAAGCACATTCAATACAGTTGCCTTTTTAGATGATGATCCGAAGAAAGAAAATAAGAATATTGACGGAAAGCGGATTTTTAAAGGCTTGGATGATTTGGAGAGCTTAGTGAATGATTTTGGTGTCACTGAACTCATTATTGCAGTTAGAGACCTTTCTGTACAGCGGAAGAATCAGATTATAGATGAATGCTTACGCGTAAAAATATCTGTTTCTATAGTTCCGCCGGTTGACCAGTGGATTAATGGTGGATTAACAGCTGTCGCTATTCGAGAAGTTAAGATTGAAGATTTGTTGAGTAGAGACCCAATCCTTTTGGAAAACCCGAGAATTCATGAAGACCTTGCGGGTCAAATTATCTTGGTGACTGGTGCTGCAGGTTCTATTGGTTCTGAGCTATGTAGACAGATTTCTCATTACGACCCAAAACTCCTCATACTTTTTGATATCGCTGAGTCCGCTCTATATGATGTACAGCA
>JAFMBQ010000272.1 GCA_017858365.1 Algoriphagus sp.
TGTTGCTTTTGGGATTGCAGTTGACGACAGTATTCATTTTATGACTCGTCTTCGAAAAGAACTGATGAGTGGAAAAAATCTGATTTACGGGTTAAAGCGAACTTTTTTAGAAACTGGAGAGGCAATAATTCAGACCACTGTGATCTTGGTTGCCGGCTTTGGGCTATTGATTTTCAGTCAGTTTGGAGTGACTCATTTCACGGGATTATTGATTGCAGCTGCTCTTGTTTTTGCTTTGCTCGCTGATTTGTTTCTACTTCCTATTTTGCTTTTACCCATGAAGAAAAAATGGGATCAAAAGTTTAAAAAGCGAATGGTTAAAGCTCCAAACCTTCCCAAGTAAAAATAGCCGAAATAGGATAATGGTCTGAATAGTCCACTTCTCGATGGGTTTTGAATTGAATGGGTTTCAACTCAGGACTTGAGAAAATGTGGTCAATTCGCAAGAAAAAAAGAATCCGATTGTAGGTGAATCCAAAACCTCTTCCTGCCTCTTCAAATGCATTTTGTAACTGCTCGCTCAATTTGAAGTAAGTATAGGAATAAGGGATTTCATTCAAATCGCCCATCAAAATATTGGGATGAGGACTATTGGTGTAATGCTCGACTAGAACTTTTAACTGCTTGCTTCTCGCAAGGCTCCCGCGGTGAAGTTTCCCGAGCGTTTGCCGATAGTTTTCTTTGACTCCTTCAATGTTTTCCAAACCGTCAGAATCAATTTTCATTGATTCCAAATGGGCATTATAGATCCGGATCGTATCGTCATTGACCAAGATGTCGGCAAAAATTGCCCCATTTGTCCGATTTGTGTCAAATACTTTTCCCTCATTTACAATTGGATAACGTGAAAAAATTGCTAGTCCATAGGATCGTTTTTCAGGGTTACCTTCGATGATTTGATAGGAGACATTGAAGTTCTGATCCTTACCAAGAAGCTTGACAGAATTTCTAGAAGCAGTGGTATAATCCTGATAAAATTCCTGGAAAACCTTCACATCAGCCGGATGATCCTGTAGCCAAGTGTTGACATTTGGGTCAAATTTTCCTTCTGTTCTGCTTTTATAATCAAATAAGTGTGCATTGTAGCTCAATACACTAAGTCCTTTTGCATCTTCATTTATAGAATGAAATTGAAAAGTAATCAATGCAAACTTGAAACCTAAAAGGAGTGTAAAAAGGGGTAAAAAGGCAATTTGGCGCCAAGCAATAGCCAATATTCCAAACAACAAAAAATTTACAATCAAAATAATGGGTATAAAAAAGGGGAGAAGTCCCACGTAAATAAAATATTCTGGCGATACAAAAACGCTCGAATAGAGTAAAATTGATACTAAAAAGACTAGCCAGCTTATAAATCTCATTTAGAGGAAGAATATTGAAAAATTTTGAGAAGAGTTCATTTTCAGTGTATGTAGATTTGAGGGTAATTTAAATTTGTTTCTGACTTGGAGGTTAATGTTCAACGCCCAAATGTATAATTTTTGTTTTTTTATGTAGTAAGTTCTTTTTCCTGATGGGAAATAAAGGTTTGAATTTTGATGATTAATCGAATAAGTGTTATTTCACATCTAATTCAAATCACTATGAAGATCAAATACTCCCTTTTTACTGCTGGTCTTTTATTTGTGTTGTTTTCATGCTCTACGAAAACAACTGAAAGTGCCGAAACAACTGAGTCTGGTACTCAAGAAGAATCAACCGGTGAAGTACGTCCAAGTCCAATCGAAATCAAAGAAGGTGAAATTTCCTCAAAAGCCATTAAAATTCAATACGGTTCGCCCGCTGTGAAAGGTAGAACTCTTTGGGGAGATTTAGTCCCCTACAATATAGTTTGGAGAACAGGAGCCAATGAAGCTTCCTATATAGATCTTGCTTCAGATATTCTGGTAGAAGGAAAAACCTTGCCTGCCGGGAAATATTCCTTATTCACTATTCCAAAAGAATCTGGTCCTTGGACTGTGATTTTCAATTCAGAATGGGATCTAGAACATGGTCATTTCCAGTATGATGAGAAAAATGATGTTTTGAGAGTAGAAGTTACTCCGAGTTGGGAAGCTAACGCTCAAGAAAGATTAACAATGGATATTGAAAGTCCAGGTCTAGTGATCAGATGGGAAAAGTTAAAGCTGCCGATCACCATGAATTAATAAGATTATTGTGCAAATATGCTCCAAACATGAATTTGGGTGATTTTTTTGATCGAATTCTACGAATGCACGATTTCGGTTTGTACTAAACAAGATTAAATTAAATTCAATCATCACCAACAAATCAATCCAATGAAGTATTTCGGATTTATAGTTGCATTAGCAATTACGATTGCGCTTGGGATAGCGGTTTCTAAGCCGCTGGGACCCGTTCCTCCGCTAGCACCACTGTTGGACCCAAATCATGGTTTCTGGCAAAACTCTTTCAGTGAAGATGAATTAGCTAATGACGAACTCCGATTGACAGGGCTTTCGGCTCCAGTTACGGTGGTCTACGACGAAAATTTGATTCCTCATATTTTTGCAGAAAATGAGGAAGATCTCTATAGAGCACAAGGGTATGTGACAGCAAAGCATCGGCTTTGGCAAATGGAGTTTCAGACGATGGCCGCAGCCGGAAGGATTTCTGAAATTGTAGGACCTGTTGCGCTCGAGTTAGATCGAATGACTCGAAGAAAAGGATTAGGATATGGAGCCGAATTAGGCCAGAAATATTTAGAAGAAAATGATCCGGAAACACTTCGGTTAGCAGAAGCTTACACAGCGGGAGTCAATGAATACATTGATCAGCTGAGTCCTGGACAAGTACCCGTAGAGTATAAGATTCTGAACTATAGACCAGAACATTGGTCGGTTTATAAATCGTTGCTTTTGCTTAAGTATATGTCAGATATGCTTGTTGGTGATCGAGATTTGGAATATTCTAATCTGAGGAAAATTCTTGGTTCAGAAATGCTGGACAAGCTTTATCCTGATTTCCCTTTAGAAAATGATCCAATAATCGAGGCTACGAAAATATGGGACTTTACGCCACTTGCTATTTCTAAGCCAGATAGTATTCCTTACCCAGACGACATTTTGGTTATAGATCCATTGCCACAGCCTGAGAAAGGAACCGGCTCAAATAACTGGGCGGTTTCCGGTTCAAAAACTAAAAATGGAAATCCGATTTTAGCCAATGATCCGCACCTGAGTTTGAATTTGCCATCGCTTTGGTATGCTATGCAATTGACTACTCCAAATCACTCTGTCAAGGGTGCCACCTTACCAGGAGCACTTGGAGTGATTTCAGGATTTAATCAGAATATAGCTTGGGGAGTGACCAATGCCACCAAAGATGCAAGAGACTGGTATAAAATCACTTTTCAGGATAATAGCAGAAAAGCCTACAAATATGGAAATGAATGGAGGCCTTCAAATTTCCGAATTGAGGAGATCAAGATCAAAGGCGAGGAGAGCTATTTGGATACTGTGGTTTATACCCATTACGGACCGGTGGTGTACGATCGTACCTTTAGAAGTGATCGGCAAGATGTTAATTTCGCTTTAAAGTGGACCGTTCACGAAGGATCGAATGAACAGCTAACCTTCATCTCGATGAATAAGGCTAAGAATTTTACGGATTACAACATCGCTTTGGATTCTTACGCTGCACCAGCACAAAACTTTGTTTTTGCTTCCAAAGTGGGAGATATCGCCATGCGAATCCAAGGAAAATTTCCTTTGAAATGGAAAGAACAGGGGAAATTCTTTATGGATGGAGCAGATCCAAGAATGGAGTGGCAAGGATTCATTCCTAACGAACAGAATGCTTCGACTCTTAACCCTGAAAGGGGATTTGTTTCTTCTGCTAATCAGCATCCAGTGGATCCTTCTTATCCTTATTATGTATTTGATAATAGTTATGAACACTATCGTAATAGGCGGTTGAATCAGCAACTTACTGAAAAAGAGGGGATTACTGTAGAGGATATGAAAGCCTTACAGTTTGACGATTATTACCTTCATGCCAAGGAAGCATTGCCGGTAATGATTGCCTTGCTTGGAACTGAATTTGACAGTGATCCAGCTGCGAAAAAGTATTTGGATGAATTGAAAAGCTGGGACTTTTTTGCAGATCCAAATCAAAAAGCACCGACACTTTTTTACATCTGGTGGGAAAAAACCTACGATAACGTTTGGGAGAAATGGTCAAAATTTGGAGCTCCTGTGGTGAGTCCAAACAATTATCAAACCGTTTTATTATTGACAAATAGTCCTCAGGATGAATTTTTTGATAGTGAACTCACACCTACAAAAGAATCTGCTGCTGATCATGTAAAAAAGGGCTTCAAAGAATTCCTGATTAAAATGCAAGAATGGGAAGCGAATGAAGGAGACTATTCTTGGGCAAACTATAAGAAAACTAGCATTCAACATTTAGTCCCTCAATTCGCTTCCTTTTCGGCGAAAAATATCTATACCGGTGGAGGAAGAGGGATGCTCAATGCAACAAGTGAACGAAGTGGAGCGAGTTGGAGAATGGTGGTAGAAATGGGCGATGAGATCAGCGCATTTGGGATTTATCCAGGTGGGCAATCGGGAAATCCAGGGAGTAAATTTTATAGTAATTTTATCCCCATTTGGGCCAATGGAGAGTACCTCAATTTCAACCTTCGAAGCAAAGAGCAATCCGAAGGAGTATTGTTTCAAACGATTTTAAAGTAAACACGATGAGATTTATATTATTTATTCTAATAACTCTAGGTATTGTGGTATTCTTAAATCCCTTATTTCCCTACTGGGTCATTATGTTATTGATAGGTGTTGGATCTGGACTTTTAGGCTTAAGTGGCTTTCAAGGTTTTGTTGCTGGTGGCCTGGGAATGGGGTTAGCATGGCTTGGACAGGCTATTTTCATCAGTACTAGTACGGGAAGTTCACTTCCAAACAAAATAGGGGAACTGATGGGGCTGGGTTCTGGAATGACGGTGGTAGGCGTAACGGCTATCATAGGCTTGCTGCTTGGGGGCTTTAGTGGATTGACAGGAAGTTTGTTCCGAAACTTATTTCGCAAGGAACCCGATAACTTGTATCGGGGCTAATAAGTAGCCACAATTTTTAATAATGGGTCTTTTTAGTCGAAAGAGCCATTATTGTTTTACGAATTCATTGAAATGAGTACCTTTGTTACTCATTACTGAAATGAATTTCCATGCTGGAATCCTTAATCACCTCAAAAACTAGGTTGAGGTTGCTTATTAAGTTTTTTGTGAACTCAAAAACACATAGCCATCTCCGAGGATTGGCTGATGAATTTGGCGAGTCTACTAATTCAATTCGCAAAGAATTAAATAACCTATCCCAAGCTGGGATTCTCACAAAAAAGACAGACAAAAATAAAATTGAGTACCAAGCGAATGTTGCTCACCCTTTTTTTTCAAACATCCAAGAAATCATTAGAAAATACCTCGGTCTAGATAAACTCCTAGAACAGATTTTAGAGCGAATGGGAGAAGTCAGCCAGGTGATTTTGATTGGGGATATAGCAAAAGGGATAGACTCAGGTAAAATTGAGGTTTTAATAACAGGAGATACTTTAAATGAAGATTACATTATCAATTTGTCAGCTAAAATTGAGCAGATGATTGATCGTAAAGTGGTGTTGACTTTGCTGGAAAAGCGAATGCCTTCTCCAGGTTTGATTTTATTCGACAGAGAATTAGGTGACTGATTTTTGTCGATTTCTTAGTTTTTAAGCTAGGCACTTACTGTGACTGAGAGGGCGAAGCTGTTTAAAGCTTATTTGATTCTCAAAATAAAATTAGAAATTAGCATATAGGTTTTTTTAACTAACACTGATTGAACACGAAATTAAAGAAATTGAAAAACAATAACTCATACAATATCGGCTTAGATCTATTCTGATCACTTTTTTTGTATTGATCGTATTTTCCCTTCAAGGGCAAAGTCTTTCAGATATCCAAAATCTTAAAG
>JAFMBQ010000273.1 GCA_017858365.1 Algoriphagus sp.
GGTCGGTAATCAGCACGATGGTCGGACTGGCAAAGTCCACAGACTTCATCAGCAAGCGGGTCAAAAAGAGCATGGTAAAGCTCTTGCCGCAACCTGTCGCTCCAAAGTAAGTTCCTCCCTTTCCATCGCCCTGAGGATGCTGATGGAGTTTGATATTTTCAAACAGCTTAGTCGCTGCATAGTACTGCGGATAGCGGCAGACGATCTTTTCATCTTTCTTGGAGCTATCCGGCAGGTAAATAAAATTATGGATGATATCCGTAAGTCGGTGCTTATCCAGCATCCCACGGATCAGCGTGTACATGGCGTCGATTCCATGCACCTTGGTGGACAAGCCAGTGGCTGGATCGATTTCCTGATCCAAGCCTTCGATTTTCCGCCAGGCATAGAAGAATTCATAGGGAGCAAAAAAACTTCCTGCCTTGGTATTTACCCCATCAGAGATCACGCAAAAGGCATTGTACTTAAATAAATCCGGAATATCCCGTCGGTAGCGATTCGTCAGCTGATCATAGGCAGAGAACAAAGAGGCGGTCTCCCGGATCGAGGATTTAAATTCAAAAACCACCAGCGGCAACCCATTGATGTAGAGAATCCCATCGGGAATACGCTTCTCAAAACCCTGAATCTCCAACTGATTCACAAACTTAAAGCGGTTCTTTTCCGGCTGCTCGTAATCGATCAAAGAAATAAAAATATCCTTCTGGTTTCGGTCTTCCCGCTTCAGCAGAAAGCCATCCCGTACCCAGTGCATAATCGTCTTATTCGTCTCATAGAGATCCGAAGCAGGCAACTTCTCCATTTCCCGAATAATGGAAAAAACCTCATTCGGAGTGATCTTCTCTGCGGCATAGCGCTCCAACAAATAGCCTTGCAGATCGGCCCTAATCATAACCTCCTCCTTTCCTCTGACAATTTCCTCACCCGGCACATAGGGATAACCCTGCTCTCCTAAGAGGGCAATAAAGGCTTGTTCAAGTTGGGATTCGGTGAATTTCATACTTTATCTTCTAAGCCATTCATTTATTGGAATAACTTTTTCATTAGGAAATACAACGTATACTCCTTTATCTCTATATGATCCTTTAAAATATTGAAAAGAATCTAAGCTAAATATGTAGGGGTAGATTTCTAAGTACTCACTTCCGGAAAAATCCTTGTAGTCTTTTGCGATAGGCATAATAGCAATGTTTTCAATATACTTTGCAGCATCACCAAGGCCTAATTCCCAATTACACCATTTGGAAGAAATAGCTTCTTCTGTAGCTAAGAGTATAAACTTATGATTCTCAGTTATTCTTTTTTTGATCTTTTCTGCAGTAACGCCTGATGTTCTTTTAGGCATTTCTTCATCAAGCCAATCGACATAAATATCGACTCCAAAAGATTTTAAAAATGCTATTGCTCCTTCTAGTTTATCTTTTTCACTATGTTTATGCGAGAGGAAAATCTTGGTTCTTAAAAACGAACTTTCACCACTGTAATTCCTCAAACTTTCATTTAATGACAAGGTAAATGACTTCGTTGATCTCTGGAAATTTTGTATTTGACTTTCAGTTAAAAAACTCATTGTATATTAAAGCTTAAGGAAATTTTTTATAAAAATATTTATTGAACCCATTTGGCAAACATATTATAACCATCATCTTTGAGCCAATTATAAATATGATACTTACTTGAAAGCTGATAGATTTGGTTCCGAAACTTTTCCTCAACAGGTCTTACATTCCAACCTTCTAAGTCAGAATATTCTACCCATGAATTGTTCTTGAACTCATGTAGTCTAACTCTATTACCAGTTGAATTGTAAGAATATCCAAGATAAAGAAAAGGATTTGGCCCCAGCGGCTTCGTAAGACCATTTTTTCCTTTAATAGAATTAACATGCACGCAGAAAATATTATTTCCCTTTTCAAGACTTTTCATAATTTCATAACGTACCCATCTTCTATCATAAGTTTCCGAACCTACAAGAACACAAGTATTACTTGTGTTTTCTAATCCGCCATTAATAAGTCTTTTCAACGCCAAAACACTAGTTTTTTTCGCTGACTCCCAAATAGAGGAGTCAAAAAAACCTGCAACTTGCCTATCTGGCTTCATCATCCAATGATTTCGAACAACATTCGCTCGAAAGTCGATAACATCTTGATAGTGAAAACTGAAGAAAACCTTTTTTGCCATATTATTTAATTTTATCAATTAGAAGTTTCTGAAACATAGACATATACCCATAATCATTAATTAATCGATCATTCAAGAATTTTTCAGGTAATAAAGTGTCATATACAATTTTTGAAGCAGCTCCTGTACTTGCTACAGGTAATAGTAATGCATCAGGGTGAAGCTCACGGAACATATTAAATTCAACTTCAATACCATCCATACCTCCTATAAAAATTGCTGCTGAATAATCGTATTCTTTAAACATTCTCATTCTCATATGCTGAATACTTGAATGTATGTCACCAGTATTCTCTGTGAATTTCACATTTTCAAACTTATTTATATCATCAATGAATTTATCTTTAAAAAAAAGTGATTGATATAAAACTACATGCTTTTGAATATTATTTTTGAGTTTTATTTCAAGTTGTAATTTTTCTTCTTCAGTCAACCTCTCCCATTTATCTATGCGATCTAAATTTGATTTTAATTTTTGTTCAATAACATAATTAATGAGTGGAGTTATTGATGGATGCCCTCCCCAAATGATTCTAAAATTAGGAATCATTAATGTAGATAATGCTATAACGGCATCTCTTATAGCAATTACATCTGCAGTTTCGTAGTATTTAGGATGCCTTTCTGGCAGTGGAATACTGGCCGATAAGAATACGTTTTTCATTTATCAAATTGTTTAGAAACAAACCATTTATTAAACTCCATCTTTTTGATTGTTTTGATTTCAAGATAATCATTCAACCAGTCCAAATGATCAAGCCAATAATCTCTAATAGACATATCATCAAAAATCAATCTTATAGATTTTATTTCTCTTTTTCCAATTCTGTTCAGGAGTTTTTCTGAACTATGACAATTTATTGATTGAGGAATTCCAACAGTAGGAATGTAGACTATTTTTTTACCTGAAGATAGTTCTTGTGAAATATACCTTTGATATTGAAGCTGTACACTGATGGAATTATTTGAAGCTGCCTGGGTAAAATTTGTTATTAGTGAATCTTGTCTTGAAGCTAAGTTTCGTGCTCTTGTTCCTTCAATCATATTTACAATTTTTGGAAGCACATCCTTCCTTAATCGATTGTTTAAATCAGAAGAGTAAAACGGCTTTTCAAAATCATTACTCTTTAATTGAATAGATTCTGCCAAATACGCAAAATCTTCAAATTGACAACCAGGCCAGATTAAATGAACGATTCCAATTCGTTTAATATGAGCTTTTTCCAATTCTTTATTGCACCATTCACTTTTTAAAAACCCATCAGTATTTAACATTAAAATCACATCGCAATCGGTCATTCTATGCCATAGTTCCTCTTGAAAATCTTCACCTTTATCAACAGAATGAGTGTCTAAAAAAACATCGAAGTTGTTTTGTTCAAGTAACTCATAAAGCTGTATTGCAACGTTACTTGATTCACTTCTCTTATATGAGATGAAAATTTTTCTACTTTTCCTAAGTAATTCAAAACCTTCCAAAATAAGATTAACAATTTTATTTATGTTATTATCCCATTCTAAAACGTTATATTTTTTCAATATTTCTGGAATATCGATCAAGGATTTATAATTAGAGATTGGAAGAATTATATTTCCATCAGCTTTCTGATTCTCTATAATTTTTAGGGTTTCCGTATCTGGAATGAATTCTCCTCCATAATAGATAACATATGCTGGTTCACCACCAGAATATTCAAAAATATTCTCCTTTGTGATGAATCTTATCATATCAATTTCAATTCATCAAATTTATCCTGAAGCTCAATTTTAAGCTTATTAAAAAAATTAACATTATCACCAAGTTGGATTAATTGATATTTACAGTGCCCTATCATTTATTTTATTTTTAAATGTTGCAATTTTTGTCATTACTAATTTTACTTCACCCTCACCCTCCCACTAATCAACTCCGGCAATAATGTGTCTCGAAGTTGCGTAAGCGTTTCGATTTGTTTTTGGGTTTCAAATTTCTGTTGGATAGAGGGCTTTATTAATTCCTGAAATTTATCACACAATTCTACTGGTGGAAGAATAATAGATTTCACAATCAACTCCATCCAATGACGCCTATATTCTTCAAATGATTGAACACCTTGAAGTCCGAAGTATGTCCAAATGGTATTTCTAACATTACCTTTCAAAACAATAACATTTGCAGAAATAGAAAATGGTGAGATTCCTAGCTTCATTACACATGTATGATCACCAAAAATGAAAGCCGGATGATTAATTGACGCATCAACATCAGGCTCATTTTCATGGTAACCCAAAAGAATATCAGCTCCTTGTTCGTACACTGGAACCTTACCAAACTCATTTACTTGATCTTTTTTATATCTATTTGAGATTTTTAGCCTTTTCAATATATCTCCGACTTCGAAATCCTCCCACCCCTCAGGAATCCATTTCCCCAGCGTCTCATTAAAGACAAAAGAAGATGGAAACCCTTCGGCAAGCTCAGGGGCCTTTGAGATTAGTTTCTTTGAATTTGGAACAAGAGTTCGCTTCTCAGCCATCGCCTGTAATTCATCGGGGATATCATTTCCTGCTGCAAGCGTGTTATCCAGCACAGGATCGAAGTCCACAAACCAGCTTTTAAACAAGGCTTGCGCCATGGCTTCCAGCGTTTGGTTCATCCGTCGGTTTAGCTCGATCTTATCATCCAGCTTCCCTAAAATATGGGCTATGGCTTTTTGTTCGGGGAGAGGGGGATAAGTAATGTTTGCAAGTTTAAAATCTCTAAGAACAACTCTTGGTATTGCTGCACCAGAAATAAAATTAGATTTTAAATACTCAATGGTTTTTGGAGCTGTTAAATAATATTTTAAATATTCGGGGACAATTTCTAAAGGGTTAGGTCTTAGAATGGCAACGGAAGAAAGTAATACAGTTTCTATAGGTTCGTTTATTACACAAACAGTATCCAATGCACTGTTTCCATCTTTTGCGATTAGTACATCCCCTACTTCTGGCTTACACCCTTGCTTTACAAGTGCTTGATAATCATTCTCTGATATTGTTCGCGATGAATCTAAATCAATCCCATAATGGTAAAGATCCTTAACGGAGGACATTGGAAAACCGCTGTTTAATACTGTTTTAGGACTTTGATGTGACCCATCCGTTATTTTAGTGCAAAGTTCTCCTAGTGTTAAAGTTTTCCACTCATTCATACCCCAATACCTTTAAATTTTCCAGAATAGTAACTGTTCCTGCATCCATTTTGGAGAAGGCAAACCAGCGCTTGCCTAGATCCTTGATGGATGCTCCAATATGATAGATTTCCTTTTCATCCAGGATCAGAAACCGATCGTGTGCTTTCGTAAACTCTTGAATCTGTATGGGGGGATATTGCGCATTGTATTTATCAAGATCTATTCGGAGTTGCTTGCCGATGGTTTTGGTGAAAATCGTACATTTTACACCAGCTTTCCTTTTTCCCAGAAGCCACAGCACCGAATCATCTACATAATTATCCAAGAGTAAGATGGATTTTTCTGCCTTACGGACTAAGTCAGAAACAAACTGATGCGCATCAAACACCTGCCCATCAAAGAAAATCCCTTGCTTCGGCGCGGGGTCTTTACTTTCCAAGGCTTTAAAAATCTGCTCGAACTTCTGATCCGATTCCAATTGCTTCAATTCTACCCGATCCATACGTTGGATGATCAATTGATTGGACGATACTTGCTTGCGCATGGCAATAAACGCATTCATAATCTGGATACTAACCTGAATGGCAATATCAGATCTCAATACCGCAGAGAGCATGGCC